>NZ_JBATXN010000073.1:0-12522 GCF_049673265.1 Mycobacterium sp.
ACCTGTGAGCCCGCCCGGATGGCGTCGACGACGGGCATCGGCGGCACGCCGCGCCGAGCAGTGCCCGCCGCCGCGAGCTGGCCATGGCGGATGACGGCGAGCTGCCAACCGCCGTCGCCGTCCGGAGCGGCGGCCACCAACTCCGGCAGCGTGGCCAGCACACGCAGGCGCTGACCACGCCAGAGCACCTCGACCGCGGTGACCGTGTGATCGCGTAGCCGGGCGGCGCTCTCGTAGCGCTGCCGGTCGGCAAGGTCGGCGATCTGCTGCACGGCCGCGGCCAGCGCGGTGTTGTCCACGCCGTCGATCAACGCCGCGGCGCGATCGGCCGCCGCGGCGTATTGGCCGGCGGTCACATCGCGCGCAGCCGGACATGGCGAAACCTCACGCTGCGGGCAGGCCGGTCCATGCAGCGCCGAACGGGCCAGCCGCTTGGTGCAGGTGCGCACACCGGTGAACCGCGCCAGCAGGGCGGCGGTGTCGACGGCGTCGGCGCGTGAGCGAAACGGGCCCACGGCGCGGTCGTGGCGGGGCGTCCGGGTAGTCGAAAATCGGGGAAAGGCCTCGTCGCTCAGCATCACCCACCACCACCGGTGCGGGAATCTCGAACGGCGGTTGTAGGGCGGGGCGTGCGCGGCCAGCATCCGCAGTTCGCGGACACCGGCCTCCAGCCCGTGCGCGCATTCGACATGCTCGACGGCGGCCGCCAGCCCGACCATCTCCTTGATCCGGCTGCGCTGATCCGAGCCGTTGAAGTACTGACTTACCCTGCGCCGTAAGTCAATTGCCGTGCCGACGTAGAGCACCTCGCCGGCCGGCCCACGAAACAGGTAGACCCCTGGCCGGCGCGGTAACCCGTGGGCCAGCACTCGTTTACGCCGCTGTGCGGGCGTCACGTTGGGCAGATACGAGCGCAAGTCGGCGTAGGTGTGCACCCCTTGATTACCGACGCGCTCGATCAGCGCGTGCAGCACATCGACGGTGGCCCGCGCGTCGTCGAGCGCTCGGTGGGTGGGCTCGCTGGCGACGGCGAACAGCCGGGCCAGCGCTGCCAGTCGGACGCTGGGAGCTTCCTCGCGGGTGAGCACCCTGCGGGCGAGCTGGACGGTGCACAGCACTTGCGGCCGCCGCCACACGATGCCGCACTGATCGGCGGCGGCCCGCAAAAACCCGACATCGAACCTGGCGTTGTGGGCTACCAGCACCGCACCGCGGGCGAACTCGAAAAACATCGGCAACACTGCACCGATCGTCGGGGCATCGCACACCATCGCTGTGGTGATGCCGGTCAGGTGCACGATCTGCGGCGGGATGCTGCGCTGCGGGTCGACCAGGGTGGCAAACTCGCCCAGCACCACACCGCCGCGCACTTTGACCGCCCCGATCTCGGTAATGGCGTCGGCGGCGGTGCCCTCACCAGCGGTCATCCGACCGCCGGTGGTCTCCAGGTCTACGACCACGAATGTGGTCTCACGCAGCGCTGTTTCGGCAGCCCCGTCGAAGTCGGGGAGGCTCAGCTGCTCGCCGGCGGGCGTGCCCATGGCCGTGACGTTAGGCAGACGCACCGACAGCTCGGGGATTGCGCACGGATGCCAGCCGCGCAGCGGTCCGAGGAGGAGGCGGGGGGTCAAGCGGAAATGAGGCGGCGAGATCTGTCGGTGCCGGCGGTTAGCGTGACCGCAAGGCCACCCAAAAGACCGAGAGGACCAACGAGATGGCGCACCTAGGCAAGCCCGACCGGACGGCAGCAGACCCGCCTGAACCGGCAGAACCAGTAGTCATCGATTGTGACGACTGCGCAGTACGCGGTCCGGGATGTCGTGACTGCGTCGTCAGTGTGATACTCGGGGTACCGGAAACTTTGCTGGAGGACGAGCGCGCCGCACTGGAGGTGCTCGCCGACGCGGGTATGGCCCCGAGGCTGCGGCTGGTTCCCATTCACCGTCAGCGACCCGGGGTAGCCTAACGGCGTTACGTTGAAATCTTGCTGTTTTCTTAATCATCCAGAGTTGGACAAGCTCGATGCCGTTTCGTAACCTATCTGAGACCTAGAGCAGATTCGGCCGCGTAGCCGACGGGTTTTAAGGATGCAAAGTCTTGGGGTTGGGGCATATCGGTAGGAGCGCGTGTTTGCGCGCAGCCAAGCGTCTTGCTATCGCAGCGCTAGCTGGGTCCGTCGCTCTAACCGGCGTTGCCGCCAGCAATGTGCTGGCCGACCCAGCCAATGACGGCATGGCAAAGCTTAGTGAGCTGTCCCGGCAGGCTGAGCAGACCACCGAAGCCATGCACAGCGCCCAGCTCGACCTCAACAACAAGCTGGCCGCGCAGCGTGCCGCCGACAAGAAGCACACCGACGACGTGGCCGCCGCAGACGCCGCGAAGTCGCGGTTGGCAACATTTCAGGCTGGCATCGACAAGTTTGCGGCAGCGTCGTATATGGGTGGCCGGACCGATGGCCTGAATGCCATCATGACCGCCGAGTCGCCACAGCAGCTGATCGGCAAATTGGCCGTGCAGCGGGTGATGTCTACCGCAATGCGTGAGCAGATGGCCAACTACCGCGCCAGCCGCGAGCAGGCCACCCAAGCTGAACAGGCATCAGCGAAATCGGCCGCCGACGCCAAGACCGCGGCCGAGCAGGCCGCTGCGGTGCGCGCCAAGCTGCAGTCCAAACAAAGCCAGCTGCAGCTGCAGATCGCCATCGTCAAGTCGCAGTACCTCACGCTGAGCCCCAACCAGCGCACCGAGCTGGCCGCGCCCGGGCCCGTCCCGCCGGCCGCGGCCATGGCGGCCGCTCCCGGTCCAGAGGCATTACCGCCGGGCGGCGGGCAGCCGGGCAGCCCGGGACCTGGATCCGCCGCCGCACCCGGCAGCGGTCAGGGCGCCATCGCCGTGCAGGCTGCGCTGACCCAGGTCGGTGCGCCCTACACCTGGGGTGGCGCCGCGCCCGGCGGATTCGACTGCTCCGGCTTGGTGATGTGGGCGTTCCAGCAGGCCGGCATCGCGCTACCGCATTCCAGCCAGGCGCTGGCCCACGGCGGCCAGCCGGTCTCGCTGTCGGACCTGCAGCCAGGTGACGTGCTGACCTTCTATTCCGACGCCTCCCACGCCGGCCTCTACATCGGTGACGGCCTGATGGTCCACTCGTCCACCTACGGCGTGCCGGTGCGGGTGGTGCCGATGACTTCGTCCGGCCCGATCTACGACGCCCGCCGTTACTGACCGCCGACGGCATACACACCGTCGGCGCTGGCTACTGGCCGGCATATTCGTCACCGAACTCGTCTTCGGCGCCGTCTCGGTACTCGGCCCGGGGCGGATAGCACCCGCACAACCAGCCCACCGGGCCCCACCCGCGGCGGTCGGCGCAGAAGCGCCGCGGGTCGTCGTCGCCGGCGATCGCACGGTGCGGATGACTAATCTCGGCGGCCCGCGAGCGGTGGTCCTGCTGCGCCGGGTCGCTGCGACCATCGGCCAGTCCGTCGACGCCGCAGAGGCGTTCTGGGGGACCGATTGGCCGCGCGACATCGCCGTGGTCGCCACCGGCTCGCAACCGCAATTCGAGACCGAGGCCGGCGGAGGGCCCGCGGGGCAGTGGGCCGATATCGCGGCGGTGGCCGTTGCCGACCGGGTGGATCCGGTACGGCGGATGGCGATCGGCCAGCGGATTGTGTTCGCACCAGGCGCCGTCGACATGAGTGACCCGGCATTACGAATCGTGTTGAGCCACGAGCTTTTTCACTACGCCACCCGCGCCGACACAGCAGTCGATGCGCCGCGGTGGCTGACCGAAGGTGTGGCTGACTACGTCGCCAGGCCGCGCACGCCGCTGCCCAAGCTGACGCAGCTGCCGGCAGCGTTGCCGTCCGACGCCGACCTTGACGCGCCCGGGCAACAGCGTTCGTTGGCCTACGACCGGGCGTGGTGGTTCGCGCGTTTTGTCGCCGACACCCGCGGGACGACGACACTGCGTGCGCTCTACCAGGCAGCGTGCGGCGTCGGGCACCCCGACCTACCCACCGCGCTGCAAACCGTCATGGGCGTCGACACCGCGGGTGTGCTCGCCGACTGGCAGCGATGGCTGACCCGCTAACCTACCCAGGTGTCCCGGGTCCTGCTGGTAACCAACGACTTTCCGCCCCGGCGCGGCGGCATCCAGTCCTATCTGGTCGAGCTGGTTTCTCGACTGGCCGCCACCGGGCAGCACACCGTCGTGGTCTACGCGCCGCAGTGGAAAGGCGCCGACGCCTTTGATGCTCAAACCGGGGGCTATCAGGTGGTGCGTCACCCGTCGACTTTGATGCTGCCCGTGCCCAGCGTCGACGTCCGGATGCGCCGCCTGATCGCCGAGCATGAGATCGACACCGTCTGGTTCGGCGCCGCGGCGCCTTTGGGACTGCTTGCGCAGCGCGCCCGTCAAGCCGGTGCAAGCCGGGTGTTGGCCAGCACTCACGGCCACGAGGTCGGGTGGTCGATGCTTCCGGTGGCACGGTCGGTGCTGCGTCGCATCGGTGACGACAGCGACGTCGTCACCTTCGTCAGCCGCTATACCCGAGGGCGGTTCGCGCCGGCGTTCGGGCCGAAGGCCGCGCTGGAGCACCTGCCGCCCGGGGTGGACACCGACCGATTCCGTCCGGACCCGGCAAGCCGCGCCGAGTTACGCACCCGCTTGCGCCTGGGCGAGCGGCCCACCGTGGTGTGCCTGTCGCGGCTGGTGCCGCGCAAGGGGCAGGACATGCTGATTCGGGCGCTGCCGGCAGTCCGTCAGCGCGTGGACGGGGCCGCGCTCGTAATCGCCGGCGGTGGTCCATATCTGGACAGGCTGCGCGGGCTAACCGAGCGCCTCGGCGTGAGCGAACACGTGACGTTCACCGGCGGGGTGCCGGCCGCCGAGCTGCCCGCCTACCATGCGATGGCCGATGTGTTCGCGATGCCATGCCGCACCCGCGGGGCCGGGCTCGACGTCGAGGGGCTGGGCATTGTGTTTCTGGAAGCTTCCGCGACCGGTGTGCCAGTCATCGCCGGACGCTCGGGCGGCGCGCCGGAAACGGTGCGGCACAACAAGACTGGGTTAGTAGTAGATGGTCGTTCGGTGAACCAGATCGCCGACGCCGTCGCCGAGCTGCTCGCCGACCCGGATCGCGCCGCTGCGATGGGCGCCGCCGGCCGGGATTGGGTCACCGCGCAGTGGCGGTGGGATGCATTGGCCGCCAGGCTATCCGAGTTGGTTGGCGGCTAGCCCTTCGCGTAGATCTCGTCAATGTCGTGGGCGAACTTCTCGGCCACCACCTTGCGCTTGACCTTCATCGTCGGGGTGAGCTCGCCGGTGTCCTCGGTGAAGTCGACTGTCAGGATGCGGAATTTGCGGATCGACTCTGCATGCGACACCACCAAATTGGCCTGTTTGACGGCCGCGTCCACCTCGGCGTTCAGGTCGGGGTCGCTGACCAGATCGCTCACCGGCGCTTCGGCGGGCTTGCTGTTGCGCTGCTTCCAGCCCTCGAACGCCTCGGGATCGATGGTGATCAGCGCGCCGACGAACGGCCGTGCGTCGCCGACGACCATGGCCTGGCTGATCAGTGGATGCGCCCGTAGCTGATCCTCCAATACGGCCGGGGCGACGTTCTTGCCTCCGGCGGTGACGATGATCTCCTTCTTGCGGCCGGTGATCGTCAGGAACCCGTCGTCGTCGACTTCCCCTAGGTCACCGGTCTTGAACCAGCCGTCTTCCATTGCTTCGTTGGTGGCCTGCTCGTTGTGCCAATAGCCCTCGAACACCACACCGCCGCGCACCAACAGCTCGCCGTCGTCGGCGATGCGCAAGCTGTTGCCCGGCAACAACTTTCCGACGGTGCCGACCTTCAGGGCGCCGACCTGGTTAACGGTGATCGCCGCACTGGTCTCGGTCAGCCCGTAGCCCTCGTACACGGTGAGGCCGACGCCGCGGTAGAAGTGGCCCAGCCGCGCGCCCAGCGGTGCGCCGCCAGAGACCGACGCGCGGCAGTCACCGCCCAGCGCCGCGCGCAGCTTGTGGTAGACCAGCCGATCGAACAGCGCGTGCTTGGCCCGCAGCACTACACCCGGGCCGCCACGATCCTGCGCCTCGCTCCAGTCGACTGCGGTCTGTGCGGCGATCGCGAAGATGCGGCCCTTCCCGTCGCTGGCGGCGTTCTGCGCCGCAGTGTTGTACACCTTCTCGAACACCCGGGGCACCGACACCACGACCGTCGGTTTGAACACCCCGAACATTGGCACCAGATTCTTGATGTCACTGGTGAATCCGACGATGACCTTATTGTGGAAGGCGCTCAACGTGAGTGCGCGGGCCAACACGTGCGCCAGCGGCAGGAAGACCAGCAGCCGCTCGCCCTTGCGCAGCAGCGTGGGCAGAACCTCCTTGGCGCCCCGGGTTTCGTAGACCAAGTTGGAGTGGGTCAGTTCGCAACCCTTCGGGCGCCCGGTGGTACCAGAGGTGTAGATCAGCGTCGCCGGGTCGTCGCTGCGCAACGCCTCGAGGCGGGCGGTCAGCTCGGCCGGCTCGACCGACGCGCCATCGCGCTCGAGTTGCTCGAGGGCCGCGGCGTCCGAACCGTCGATTTGCAGCACGCGCCGCAGCTCAGGCAGGTCGCCGGTGAGCTCGGTGACCATCTTCGCGTGGGCGTCGGTTTCGGCGAACACCACCACTGCACCCGAGTCGGAGAGTACCCAGCGCACTTGCTCGGCTGAGGACGTTTCGTAGATCGGGACGGTGACCGCGCCTACCGCCAGGATCGCCAGATCGAGGATCGCCCACTCGTAGCGAGTGGCCGAGAAGATAACCACCCGGTCACCGGCCTGTACCCCTTGTGCGATCAAACCCAGTGCTGCCGAGCGGATTTGGGCCGCGGCGGCGGCGCAGGTAACGTCAATCCAGGCGCCGTCGACCAGGCGCTGAAAAATTACGGTGTCGGGCTCGTCGCGCTCGTGGGAGAACACTGCGTCGACGATGTTGTCGTGCTCGCCCACCGTGAACGGGGCGGGAACGCTGAATTCACGCACTCTTGTGACCTCGCTTGAGTTTTTTCCGCCGGGTAGCCGGGCAAAATGCTGGACTCAGCCTAGTCTGGGCGATCCCGGGTGGTGTTATGCGGCCATCCGTGCGGTATGTGAAGCTAGGGGCCGTGCACAGAGTTCAAATCGCCGACGAGACGTTTGTCGCTGCCGACCCGGCACGCGTCGGCGCCGCAGTCGGTGATCCGGCCAACTGGCGGCGGTGGTGGCCTGATCTGCGGCTGCGGATCATCGAAGACCGCGGGCCGTTAGGAATCCGATGGACGGTGACCGGGCCGCTGACCGGGACCATGGAAATCTGGCTGGAGCCTGCGCTGGACGGCGTGGTGTTGCACTACTTCCTGCATGCCGAGCCGTCCGGAGTGGCGGCCTGGCAATTGGCCAGGATGAACTTCAGCAGAATCACCCATCGCCGCCGCGTCGCCGGCAAGCGAATGGCCTTCGAGGTGAAGACAACGCTCGAGCGCTCCCGGCCGGTCGGGGTTTCTCCGGTACTTGACCAGGTCTGAGTTCAACCGGGGAGTACCGTTTCTGCCGTGGGTGGCGGTACAGCTCGCAGGGTGGCGACCGCGTACGGGGGAGAAGGAAGCGACTAGGTGGCGGAGAAGACGGCGCAGACGATCTACATCGACGCGGATCCCAGCACGGTAATGGATGTGATCGCGGATATCGGCTCGTATCCCGATTGGGTGTCGGAATATCGGGAGGCTGAAGTACTCGAGGCCGACGGCAACGGGAACCCCAAGGTGGCGCGGCTGGTGCTGGACACCAGCGTCCTCAAAGACACGTTGGTGCTGTCCTACGAGTGGCCGAAAGATCGCAAATCGGTGCGCTGGTCGCTGGTCTCCAGCTCGTTGTTGCGGTCCCTCGACGGCGTATATCGGTTGGCGTCCAAGGGCTCTGGTACCGACGTCACCTACGAGCTCACCGTCGACATAGCTATCCCGATGATCGGCTTGCTCAAGCGCAAGGCCGAGCGCAGGTTGATCGACACCGCTCTGAAGGATCTGAAGAAACGAGTCGAGGCTGAGTGAGGCTGGGTGAATCGGTAGCGCCCTCGTCCACTCGGATCAGTCTTTTCGTCGGCAAGGGCGGGGTAGGAAAGTCCACTTTGGCGGCCGCGACCGCCGTGCGTGAAGCGCGCGCCGGTCAGCGGGTGCTGTTGGTATCCACCGACCAAGCGCACTCATTGGGTGACGTGCTCGGGATCACGGTCACGCCGTCCGGCCGGCGCGATCCGGTCCGGGTACTCGCCGACCTGGAAACCGGGGCGACCGACGCGGGCGGCGGCTTCCTCGACGCGCTGGCGATGGATACCCTGGCGCTGCTCGAGGCTCGTTGGCGCACAGTGGTCGACACACTGGGCCGACGCTTCACAGAATCAGAGCTGGGTGAGATTGCCCCCGAAGAACTTTCGGCACTGCCCGGAGTGCAGGAAGTCCTCGGGCTGCATGAGGTCGGCGAGTTGGCTTGCGCTGGGCAGTGGGACCACATCGTGGTCGACTGTGCCTCCACCGCCGACGCGATGCGGATGCTGACCCTGCCGGCCACCTTTGCGATGTACGTCGAGCGCGGATGGCCGCGACACCGGAGGCTTTCCGCCGCCGCCGACGATGCGCGGTCGACGGCGGTGGTGGAACTGCTTGAACGCATCAGCGCGAGCGTCGAGACGCTCAGCGCGCTGCTGACCGACCCCACCCGCGTCGGTGCGCATCTGGTCCTCACCGCCGAACGGGTGGTGGCGGCCGAAGCGGTCCGGACCCTGGGTTCGTTGGCCTTGATGGGCGTGCGAGTCGAGGAATTGATCGTCAACCAGATTCTGGTGCAGGACGATTCCTACGAGTACCGCAATCTGCCCGCCCATCCGGCCTTCGACTGGTATTCCGAGCGAATCAGTGAGCAGCGGGCTGTGCTCGACGAACTGAACGGCGCCATCGGCGATGTGGCCCTGGTGCTCACCCCGCATCTGGCCGGTGAGCCGATCGGCGCCAAAGCGCTGGCGGAGCTGCTGGACAGCGCGCGCCGTCGCGGCAGCTCAGCACCGCCGGGACCGTTGCGTCCGGTCGTCGAGCTGGAGTCTGGATCCGGTCTGCAGTCGGTCTACCGATTGCGGCTAGAGTTGCCGCAGATCGACTCCGGCGCGCTTACCCTTGGCCGGGTCGGCGACGATCTGATCGTCGGCGCGGGCGGGATGCGGCGCAGAGTGCGGTTAGCGTCCGTCTTGCGGCGATGCACGGTACTGGACGCGCATCTTCGCGGTAGCGAGTTGACGGTGCGTTTTCAACCTGATCCGGAGGTGTGGCCGAAGTGACTGGCGTCCACCCCGACATCGGGCCCGAGTTGCGCAAACTCGCTCAGAGCATCCTCGACGGGATCGACCCTGCCGTGCGCTTGGCGGCGTCACGGGTGCTTGGCGACGGCGCCGGCACCGGAAAGTGCCAGCAGGTGTGGTGTCCGGTGTGTGCGTTGGCCGCGGTGGTGAGCGGGGAAGAACATCCGTTGTTGACCGTCATCGCCGAACACAGCGTCGCGCTGCTGGCGGTGATCCGGGCCCTGATAGATCAAGTCGACGGATCGAAGCCGCCGCCGGGCGGCGGACCGGGCGGCAGTGCCGTGGCCGATACCGCAGCCGATGCCGGCGCGCCGAGCCGGTATCAACCCATCAGCGTCACCGTCGAGGAGTAGCCGCGGCGGTCCGGGTTAACGGCAGCCGGCTCACCGCCGAAGAGTAAGCAGGTCCAACCGTCGCTGTGGTCCTATGCACACTCGATCGGTACAGTTGGCGCAGAACACCATCGGTCGAGGGGCAAGTGGGAGGGTCCATGTGGTACTGGCTTTTCAAGTACATCTTCATGGGCCCGTTGCTTGCCTTACTTGGTCGGCCGAAAGTTGAAGGCCTGGAATACGTCCCGCAGTCCGGCCCGGCGATCCTGGCGAGTAACCATCTGGCGGTCGCCGACAGTTTCTATCTGCCGCTGGTTGTCCGGCGCCGGATCACGTTCCTGGCGAAGGCCGAATATTTCACCGGCACCGGGCTGAAGGGTTGGTTCCAGCGCTGGTTTTACGGCACTACCGGACAGGTGCCGATCGACCGCAGCGATGCCGACGCCGCGCAGGCCGCGTTGAACACCGCTGAACGGTTGCTGAGCCAGGGCAAGCTGCTCGGCATGTATCCCGAGGGCACCCGCTCGCCCGACGGCAGGCTGTACAAAGGCAAGACGGGGTTGGCTCGGCTGGCGCTGGAAACCGGCGTTCCGGTGATACCGGTAGCGATGATCGGCACCAACGTCGTCAACCCGCCCGGCAGCAAGATGTGGCGATTCGGCCGGGTCACCGTCCGATTCGGCAAGCCGATGGACTTCTCCCGATTCGACGGGCTCGCGGGCAACCGCTTCATCGAACGCGCCGTCATCGACGAGGTGATCTACGAGCTGATGGGCCTTTCCGGTCAGGAATACGTCGACATCTACGCAGCCAGCGTCAAAAACGGCAGTGACGCCAACGGGTCCGAACCGGCGACGCAATCGCCCACTCGCATTCCTGAGACCGCGGCGGGCTAGCGAATCGCAGTTCAGCCGACCGCTGAAACCGGCGCCGGCGTGGTCGTCGCCGCCCGTGGTGCACCGGCGGTCGCCGCGCTGACTGCGACCGTGGCGCCGGCCGCGACGATGGTCGCCAGCGCCCACCACAGGTAGGACACGCCGGCGAATTGACGCCACCCCGCGGCGCTTAGCTCGTGGTGCTTGGGAAGCAGATCGATCGGCGTCCAGATCATCACCGCCAGCCCCGCCGCGCTGACCGCGGCAAGCGCGGCGTTGCGTCGCCGCCACGCCAGCACCGCCGTCACCACCACAGTCGGCAGCATCCACACCCAGTGGTGCGACCAGGACACCGGCGAAACCGTGAGCCCGAACAGCGCAACGCACATCACCGCCAGCGTGGGTTCGTCGGCGCGCAACACCCGTCGCGCCGCCCACACCGTCAGTGCCAGCACGAGCAGGCAGGCGGCCGCCCAGGGCAGGAAGCGTTGGTGATCGCCCAGCCCCAGCCGCGCCAGCGCCCCGGCGACGTTCTGGTTGGTGTTCAAGCTCGCCGCCCCGATCCGATCGGTGTTGCGGACGGTGTCACTCCAGTACTGCAAGGAGTCGTTCCAGGCCAGTGCAAACCCGGCCAGCGTGGCACCCAAAAAAGACGCTATCGAGGTCAACATGGCGCGCTTATCCCGGCGCAGCAGGAAATACAGCAGGAACACCGCCGGGGTCAGTTTGAGCGCGATGCCCAGTCCCAGCAGCAGCCCACGCGGCCACGGGGTACGGCGCGGCACACAGTCGGCGATCACCAACGTCATCAGCACGACATTGATTTGTCCAAAGGCGAAGTTCGACTTGATCGGCTCCAGCCAGATCGCTGCCGCCGCGACGATCAGCGCCGTCAACCACCAGCGGCGCAACCACGCCGGCCCAGGCACCGTCCGGGCAGTGCTCCACACGTCGAGCCGGGTCAGCACGATCATCGTGGAGACCAGCAGCAGCGCCAACGTGATCAGCGTGATCGTCACGCTGGCGGCCGGCAGACCCAACCAGGCGAAGGGGCAGAACACGATCGCGGCGAGCGGCGGATAGGTGAACGGGAGGTCCAAGCCGATCGGCGTGTGAAATAGCGCACCATCGTTGTAGAGCGGACGGTTATCCAGCCATGCTTGGCCGCCCATCCGGTAGACGTCGATGTCGATGCGGTACGGGAGGTGACCGACGAGCCGCCACCCTGCGTAGCCCAGCGCTGCCAAGGCCACCAGCTGGAGTAACGCCCACCAGGCATTTCGCCAGACACCCGGCCGCAGCGTGGCTTTCAGCCCGCGCAAACTGCCCACGTCGGGCGACTGCCGTGTACTCATGTCGCTGAACAGCCTATCGGTGCGGATGGGTCAATCGGTGTCGCGGAGCGCCGTCAGCGCGAAGTGGGCGTAGCTTTCCTAGAGTGCTCCGTTGGTTCCAAGACGACATCGTCGGCCGCGGTCGACTGCCGTTGCTGTGCTGTCTGATCGCCTTCATCCTCACCTTTTTCGTGGCGCGCTCACTGGTGCGCTCGATCCGTAGTCGGGCCGCATCCGGCAGGCCGCCTCGGTGGTGGGAGCCACGCAATATTCAGGTTGGGACCAAGCACATCCACCACGTGGTGGTCGGGGTCCTGATGGTGATGGCCTCCGGGGTGGCGTTGGTGGCGCTGTCGGTCACCGGAAATCAGCTCGAAGACACCGCGATCGCCATCGTCTTCGGCATCGGCGCCGCGCTGGTGCTCGATGAGTACGCGCTGATCCTGCACCTGTCAGACGTCTATTGGGAGGAAGACGGGCGGACGTCGGTCGACGCGGTGTTCGCCGCAGTGGCGGTCGGCGGACTGCTGGTGCTGGGACTGCACCCGTTTTTGTTCTTCGTCAGCCTGTGGCATGACACCACCAACTCCGTGCTGCTG
>NZ_JBATXN010000074.1:0-4129 GCF_049673265.1 Mycobacterium sp.
GCCACGCCCTCGCGGAAGTCGGCGGTCGCCTGGAGCCGGCGTTGCTCTTCGAGTTCGTGGGCGGTGGCCGCGGCGACCGCTTCGACCAGGCCGGCGCGCGTGGTGGCACGGATGCTCGTCAGGGCCAAGGGAGCCGAGCCGGCGATTCGCTCGGCGAACCGGATCGCCGCCGGGCGCACATCACCGTCATCGGCCAATTCGTCGACCAACCCTGCCGCATAGGCGATTTCACCACCGAAACGCTCACCGGTGAGCATCCACTCGAGTGCCTTTTGCTGGCCCACGACGCGCGGCAGTGTGGCGGTAATCCCGAAGCCGGGATGAAACCCCAGTCTGCTGAAGTTGGCCGCGAATTTCGAGGAGGGCGCGGCCACGCGAAAGTCTGCGCTTAGGGCAAGCCCGAGTCCGCCGCCGATCGCAGCGCCCTGCACCGCGGCGACAACCGGCTTGGTCGAGCGGAACAGCCGGATGGCTTGAGCATAAAGCTCATTGGGCGATACCCGATCCTCAGCGGGCCGGGAGAAGTCGGCGCCGGCGCAGAAGTGCTTTCCCTCCGTGCACAAGACGATCGCGCGGCATTCGACGTCGTGGTCCAGTCGCTCGTAGGCGTCAGCAATGCCCTTGATCAACGCGGCATCAAAGAAGTTGTTCGGGGGCCGATGGATTTCTAGCACCGCCACGTGGCCGACGGATTCGACGGTGACATCCGTTGCGGTCACAGCTTTTCCAGAAATTCGCGCACGGCGGCGTTGAACGTCTCGGGCTGGTCCATGTTCGCCGCATGTCCCGCGTCGTCGATGACAACCTTGCGGGAATTGGGGATGTGGCGGTGCATGTACTCGGCCCCGGCCAGAAAGTCGGTGTCCTCGGCGCCGACGATCACCAACGCGGGCACCGCGATGCTGTCGAGCGACGTGATTACGCGAGCGTCCTTTTGGGCCATCACACCGCGGGCGGCGCGGGGCAGTCCCTCGGGATGCTCATGCACCGCCTGCGCGAGTTCCGCCGACGTGTCGACGCGCCCTTCGCCCCGCTCAAGTTGTTGCGCACGTCGTTCTACCCACGCGTTCCACTTGTCGCGGGCTTCGTCGTTGCGGTAGCCCGGCCCAGTGTCGACCAGCACCAGCGCGGCCACCCGCTCCGGATGGACGAGGTGGAAGGCAAGGGATAGGTAGCCGCCCAAGGACATTCCGCCGAGCACAGCCCGATCGGCACCCGCGGCGTCGAGAATGGCCGCCATGTCGGCGACACTGATCTGTTCGCTGTAGCTGGCCATGTCGTCGGGTGCATCGCTGCTGCCGTGCCCACGCTGGTCCCAGACAATCACTGGCCGATCGACACTCAAGGCATCGACATTCCGCTCCCACATCCCCGCAGTGGCGCCGAAGCCGTGCGTGAGCAGAAGCGGCACACCGGCCGCCTGCGGGTTGCGCACCTGAAAAGCCAACGTGACCCCGTCGTCGCGCTGCAGTCGGTTCATTGCATCACCTCGGACCCAGACTGGATGGCGGGGTATAAGGCATCGGGGCCGCGGGCGACAAGGGCTGTACCCAGCTGGTCCGCCCAGCGATGATGCCCCCCGCCTTCGTCTCGCCAGGCCCAGAGTCGACGGGTCAGATAATGCAACGGATACTCCTTCGTCATACCGATAGCGCCATGCGTCTGATGTGCGGCCGCCGTCACCAACTGCGCGGCCCGGTCGGCAAGCAGTTTGGCGCAAGCGATTTCGAAGCTACCCCGGCCGAGCTCGACCGCCTCGACCGCACCGTCGATAGCGGATGCGACCACGGCGGCCTGCTGGTGAATGGTGACCAAGTGGGCCTGCACGGCCTGGAAACGACCGATGGGCCGTCCGAACTGCTCACGTTCACCGCTATAGCGCAATGTCATTGCCGCGATGGCACTTATCGCTCCGGTCATCAACGCGGTACGCCCAAGCGCAGTGCGCTCCCAGAGTGTTTGTTCGGTGACTCCGTTCGGCGCGTCGGCGCATGCGATTACCGGCACGCCATCGAAAAACACGGTGTCACGGGGCTCATCGGCGAGGTTGGCTCCGCGGCTGACGGCCGGACCGCCGGACGATGTGGCTGGGCCGGGTGCGAGCACGACGACGCCGTCGACGAGCCCGATGAGATGCTCGGCGCGGTGACCCCACGCCACAGCAGGCGCGGTACCGAACAGGCGGTCGCCGTCGAGACGCAGCGTCGCAGCCGGCGGCAGTACCGTACGAACACCTTCCGGCAGCGCGAGACCTGCAGACGCCAATAGCCACCCGCCGACCAGTCCGGCCTCAGCCAGCGGGACGGGCGCCGCGTGTGCTCCCGCGGCACGAAGCAGTTGAACCGCGTCGGCAACGCTGCCACCGGCTCCGCCCAGCGCCTCCGGAATGGGGACGTCACTGAATCCGCTCTGCTGCAATGCGTTCCATAGATTTGGCGCCCAGCCGGTGACTTCGGCTTCACCGGCATCCTCCCACCGGCTGTGGGCGGCAAACAGTTTGGCCGCCGCGCTGTACAGTTCGTTGTCACTCATGACAAGCCTTTAACGGCGACCGAGCGCAGCACCTCATTGGTACCGCCTCGGATGGTAAACGACGGCGCCTCTAGGACAGCGCGGCGTAGCAACCGTTCGAACAACGATGGCGCGGGGTCCAGGCCGCATACGATCTCACGATCCAACAACTCCCGCAGCGCGCTGACAACATCCTGTTCGAATCGGGTGCCCATCTCCTTGATGAGTGCGGCTTCGGCTGCAGGCGTGCCGCCCGCGTCGATCGCCCTGGCCACGGCCAGCGAAAGCCTACGCAGCACCCAGTATTGGGCCACGAGTTCGCCGATCAGCCGAGTCCCGGCGGGGCTGGCGGCCAGATCCGGCCACTCGCGGATGAACTCTTGCACGACAAGCAATGTCGAAATCCACCGGTCTGGGCCACTGCGCTCAAAGGCCAACTCGTTGGCGTTCTGCGCCCAACCCTGACCGATTTCGCCGATCACCATCTCATCGGGCACCAGCACGCCGTCAAGGAGCACCTCGGCGAAGTGGTCGGTACTTCCATTCAGGAAGGGGATCGGCTTGACCGTCACGCCAGGACTGCGCATATCGATCAGGAACCGGCTTAGCCCCGCATGGCGTTCGCCCTCCCCGGTGCGGCACAGCGCGATCATGAAATCGGCGCGCATGGCGTTGCTCGTCCATACCTTCACGCCCGACACCCGCCAGCCGTCACCGTCGCGCACACCACGCGTCCGCACCGACGCAAGGTCGCTTCCGGCGTCCGGCTCACTCATGCCGATGCAAAAACACAACTCTCCCCGGCAGATTCGAGGCAACAGCCACTGTTTCTGTTCCTCGGTGCCATACCGCACGAGCACCGGGGCGATCTGCCGGTCGGCCACCCAGTGATGCCCGACCGGGGCACCCCAGCGCAGCAGCTCTTCGACGACGACAAAGCGGTCGACGGCGGTGGCGTCGCGACCGCCATAGCGCGCGGGGACCGCCATGCCGATCCAGCCGCGCTCAGCCAACGCGGCGGAGAACTTTGGATCGACCTCGGCCCCCATCCCCATGCCGGGCTCGAACGTCCCCCAGGGCAGCGTCTCGGCCAGGAACGCGCGAACCTGCTCCCGCAATTGCAGCTCCGCAGCGGTGAGCGTGGCCTTGAATGGCCCAATCACGTGCCTGCCTCGATCGCTGCGACTCTTGCCGAAGCCTCGGGTCCGCAAAAGGGCTGGAGATCCACACGCCCGGCGGCAAGCAGATCGTCGATGCGGCGCTTCAGGTCACCGGACGAGAGATGGGCATACAGGTTTGCGCCCGGGCAAGATGTCTGGGCTAGATCCCGATGGCCCCGCAATGTGCTGCTCGCGACGCTAAAGGCCTGAGCGGCCCAAGCGAACGCGACGGCGGTCCCATGAAGCTGGGCGTCCGACACAGCCTCTTGATCGAAGTCTCCGAGGCAGAGGACGAGGAAATGGCCTGTGGTGTCGTAGTCCGTCGCGGTGTCGCCTGCGATAGCGGTGCTCCGCAGTTCGTAGATGTTGCCATTGCGGTCGACGCCTACGTGATAGGCGATGTCGATCCAGCCGTGCTGGTCTTGGTGGTATCGCTGATCCTGTCGCAGGCGGCCCGG
>NZ_JBATXN010000075.1:0-1768 GCF_049673265.1 Mycobacterium sp.
GTCGCGCACCAACCACGCGGCGGGGTTGCTTGGGATGTACGGCTATTGCTGGTGGGTCGCTGGGCCGTCTAACGAACTGCGCCACATCGGAATTGGGGATACCCTCTACTCCGCGATCGGATTCGGCGGGAACTTCCTGACCGTGCTCCCCGAGTTCGATATGGTAGTCACAGTCGTAACCGATACCCCCACCTGGCTTGAGGACTCGTCAACACCGCGTCCCGGACCAATGACCAACGACGACTACCAAGAGCTGCTCGTCCACCTTGTTGCAGCGTTGTCCTGACACAACTCCGTCACAGCCGTCCGTCCACCCGCAGGTCGGGATGCACCCAGTTCGGCGACCGGCGTTCTCTGAATGCGACAAACCCCTCGACGGCCTCGGCGCTTTCGATGCTGGCTTCCATTCCGATGCGGTCGTAGAGGCCGAGGTAGTTATCCAGGCTGGACTTGACGACCCGCCGAGCGCCCGGGGCGGTACGGCAACATTGCGCTAGTACCTCGGTGGCGGCGGCCATCAGCTCATCGTGCGGCACCATCCTCGCCACCATGCCCCAGTCGACGGCTTCCGACGCGGTGAGCGTCCGCCCGGTCAACATCAGATCGCGGGTGCGGATCGGGCCCACGATGCGCGCCAGCATCTGGCTGTAATAGGTGTCGGCGATACCGCGGTATAACTCGGGAACCCGGAACGTCGCCCGCTCGCTGACGACCGCGACGTCGCTGCATATGGCGATCTGCAGCCCGCCGCCCTGACACAGGCCGTTGACCGCGGAGACCACCGGCTTGGCTGACTTACGCAGCGTGTCGAACGGCGTCACATCCATCGACAGCGCCGAACCCCACTGCATCCAGTTGTCCGCCCCGCCGCCGCCCAGGTCGCCGCCCGGGGCGAAGACGTCGCCGGTTCCGGTGATGAGCAGGCCCGCCAGGTCAGCGTCGGCGTTGACCCGCGAGACCGCGTAGCGGATGCCGAAGTACATCGCCGGTGTCATCGCGTTACGGGCTTGCGGACGGTCCAGGGTCACGACCGCGAACGGCCCCTCCCGCCAAAACGTCAAGTAGGGCGTCCCCAGCCAGTCACCCTCGGGAGGGCGTGGGCTGCCATTGTCTTGGGGGGTCGGCGGCATGGCGTCTCTCCTTTGCGCGATCAGGTTGGTGGTATTTGATCAGTGCGCCGAACCGCTTCGTCGATCGCAGCGGCATAGGGTGCGCAGTCCCCGGCGCCGGGCACCAGAGTGGCCAGCGCGCCGGCGGCACAGGCCCGACGCAATGCTTGGTCGCGCCCGTTGATCCACCCCGCGGCGAGCACGCCGGCGAATACGTCGCCAGCGCCGGAGGTGTCGACGGCCTCTACCGCCAGCGACGAGACAGTGAGCTCCTCACCGCCGCCAATATAGCTGGCGCCGCTGCTGCCGCGGGTGATCACTCGATGCGCAACCGGCCAAACCCATTGCGCCGCTTCGGCTTCGTTGACCACCACTACATTGGTTACCTCAGCCAGCTCGGCCAGCTCGCCTGGATCGCCGCCGGACGGCGACGCGTTGACGATCACGGTCGCTCCGGCTGAATGCGCTTCGCGGGCAGCGGCTGTCGCTGTCGTGACTGGAATCTCCAACTGCAGCAACAGCACATCGCAGTCGGCGATGAGTCCGCGCAGCGAGGGGGAGTCCAGTGTCAGATGATGATTGGCACCCGGCGCGACGACGATCAGGTTCTCGCCGGCCGAGTCCACCACGACGACTGCGCTGCCGCTGGGACCGGGCAA
>NZ_JBATXN010000076.1:0-6593 GCF_049673265.1 Mycobacterium sp.
CAATCCTGACCGTGACCTTCACATGGTGCGGGCGACCGTCGGGATAGTTGTCGATGACTTCGGCCCGTTTGTGAACCGAGGACCAGGACGGCACAGAGCCGACGTCGGCCAACGCCTCCAGAATCACCTCCGGCGGCGCGTCGATGAGGATCTCTCGCGATGCTTGTACGGCCACTACTAGCAAACTATCAACGCAGCCGCGTTATGTAAGGCGATCCGAACCAATGATGCCGATGACTTGGTCGCGCAATCCCTTGGTCGCGGCGTCCAATACGATTTCGCTCGCCCGCTTGACGACGAACCCGGGAACCGGTCCCGACGGTTCGACGGTGATGTCGAACCGCACCCGGGTCTTATCGACGCCCACCCGCTGCAGGTTGTATTCCACGTGTTGCCCACGCTGCTGGAAAGTGTTGTCGGCATCCCAGACCACCCAGTTGGGACCCCAGTGATATTCCAGGACCTCGTTGTCGACGAGCCCGAAGATTTTGATGGTGGCCTTCACGTGACGGGGCCGACCGTCGGCGTACCAGTCGAGGACCTCGACCCGTTTGTGTACCGGTGACCACTTCGCCAACGACCCGACGTCGGCCAACGCCTCCAGGATCACCTCCGGCGACGCGTCGATGAGGATCTCTCGCGATGCTCGTACGGCCACTAACCACCAAGCTAGCAAGCCGGGTCGGTAAACGGGCTGATTACCAGCCGATTTCGTCCAGCGGTGTCGTCGCAGGCGGCGGCGGCCCGACCGGTCCGGGCGGGGTGCGGGAGAACCGCGGTGCGGGCGCGGCCTGGTCGACACCGGCTCTGTTGATCACCGTCGCTCGTGCGGTCAGATGCGCGTCGGCGGCGGCTTCGCTCCACGTCAACACCGGAGTGACGCACGCGTCGGTGCCGGCGAATATCTCCGTCCACTCGTCGCGCGTCTTGCCGGCGAACCGGTCGGTGAAAACCTCGAACATCCGCGGGTACGAACCGATATCGAGCTGACCTGGCACCTCGTCGGCGGACAACCCCAGGCCGGCGAGTAACGCGGCGAAGAACTGCGGCTCGATCGCGCCCACGGCCACGTACTTACCGTCGGCGGTCTCGTAGCAACGATAGAACGGAGCCCCGCCGTCGAGCAGAAACGCTTCGCGCTCGTCACGCAGCGCCCCGGTCGACTTCATCGTCCACATCATCTGCGCGAGCACGCTGACGCCATCGACCATCGCGGCGTCCACCACCTGACCGATGCCCGATCGCTCTCGCTCGTAGAGCGCGGCCACGATGCCCAGCAGCACCAACATCGAACCGCCACCGAAGTCGGCGACCAGGTTCAGCGGCGGCATCGGTGGCCGGTCGCGGTGGCCCAGCGCCGACAGCGCCCCGGTTTGGGATAGGTAGTTGATGTCGTGGCCGGCGGTGCTGGCCCGGGGCCCGTCCTGTCCCCATCCGGTGATGCGCGCGAAGATCAGCCGCGGGTTGACCGCCGCGCAGTCGTCGGGGCCGATGCCGAGCCGCTCGCAGGTGCCGGGCCGAAAGCAGTCCAGCAGCACATCGGCCTTGGCAACCAGATCCAACAGGAGCTGCGGCCGGGTCTTGACATCCAAGTCGACGATCCGCTTCCCACGGTGCAGCAGGTCGCGATCCTCGGCCGGCATCGTCAGCCCGCCGGGACGGCGCACCCGCACCACATCGGCGCCCAGATCTGCAAGCACCATCGCGGCGTGCGGGCCCGGTCCGATGCCGCCAAGTTCGATGACTCGGACGCCGGCCAGTGGCCCGGTCAAGCGTTGCCCTTCATCTTCAGTACCCGCTTGCGCAGCTCCTTGGTCGCGGAATCGATCGTCCCCTTGACGGCGCGCTTGAGCACGAATCCTGGGAGCGGAACGTTCGGGTCGACTCTGATCTCCATCTTGACCAAGGTGCTATCACCCTGAGGGACCAACGTGTACTTGCCGTCCTGTGACTTCTGCTGTCCGGAGCTCACCAGCGTCCAGGTCACCTCATTGCCACTCCAGGTGTAGGCCACCACCTGTTCGTCGGTGATGCCCGCGGTCCTGACCTTCATCTTGACTTTGCTGGGCCTTCCGTCGTCTCCGGTCTCGAGGATTTCCGCGCTCTGATGAGGTTCCGACCACTCCGGCATCGCTTCGAAGTCGGCGATGACGTCCAGGATTTCCTCGGGGCTCGCCTCGATGACGATGTCCCGGGTTTCGTTGATTGCCATGCCCGGACGATAGCGAGGCGGCGCCGCGCGGACGGCGTTTTCGACCGCAGACGCGTACCGTCATCCTGGTGAGTGCTGCTCGTGAATACGCCTATACCGTTGGTGACTACCTGCTCGACCGCCTGGTAGAACTCGGGGTTACCGAGGTCTTCGGCGTCCCCGGCGACTACAACCTCGAATTCCTCGACCACATCGTCGCCCATCCCGATATCCGATGGGTCGGAAACGCCAACGAACTCAATGCCGGCTATGCGGCCGACGGATACGGTCGGCTACGTGGAATGTCCGCAGTGGTAACCACATTCGGTGTGGGCGAGCTTTCGGCAGCCAACGCGATCGCCGGCAGTTACGCCGAGCACGTGCCGGTAGTCCACATCGTCGGAGGACCTTCGAAAGACGCACAGGGCACCCGCCGGGCCCTGCATCACTCGCTGGGCGACGGCGATTTCGAGCACTTCTTCCGGGTAAGCCGCGAAATCACGTGTGCCCAAGCCAATCTCATGCCGGCAACGGCGACCAGGGAAATCGACCGAGTGCTATCCGAGGTGCGGGAGCAGCGGCGGCCCGGGTATCTGTTGCTGCCCACCGATGTGGCGCGCTTCGAAACCGAGCGGCCGACCACACCGTTGCCACGCTATACCGGTGGTACCAGCCCGCGGGCACTTGCTTTATTTACCCAAGCCGCAACCGAACTCATCGCCGACCACCAATTGACCGTGCTGGCTGATCTGTTGGTCCATCGGTTGAACGCCGTCGAGCAGCTCGAGGCGCTGCT
This sequence comes from Mycobacterium sp., assembly GCF_049673265.1. Classification (GTDB taxonomy): domain Bacteria; phylum Actinomycetota; class Actinomycetes; order Mycobacteriales; family Mycobacteriaceae; genus Mycobacterium. The sequence goes on from NZ_JBATXN010000076.1 coordinate 2,988, forward strand.
GGCTGCCGACGTGGTGCCGCACGCCACGCTGATGTGGGGTAAGAGCCTCGTCGATGAGAGCGCGCCGACCTTTTTGGGTATCTATGCCGGGGCGGCCAGCGCCGAACCGGTGCGTCGCGCGATCGAAGAGGCGCCGGTGCTGGTGACCGCAGGAGTCGTGTTCACCGACATGGTCAGCGGCTTTTTCAGCCAGCGCATCGATCCGGTCAGAACCATCGACGTCGGAGTGCAGCAGAGCACGGTCGGCACTGCGGTGTTCGCGCCGTTGGAGATGGAAGCCGCGCTGGAGGCGCTGACATCGATTCTCGTTCGGCGCGGGATCATCTCCCCGCCGGTCGCCTCGACCTCCGACGGTGTGCCGTTGGATTTCCCCGATCGCCACGAGCCGCTTAGCCAAAAAGTGTTGTGGGACAGGTTTTGTCACGCGCTCACGCCCGGCAACGTGGTGCTGGCAGATCAGGGCACCTCGTTCTACGGCATGGCTACTCACCGTCTTCCCCGCGGCGTAACCTTCATCGGCCAGCCCCTATGGGGTTCGATCGGTTACACCCTTCCAGCCACCCTCGGCGCGGGACTCGCACATCGGGACCGCAGGCCCGTGCTGCTGATCGGCGATGGGGCCGCGCAGCTGACCGTCCAAGAGCTCGGCGTGTTCTCGCGGGAGGGACTGTCGCCGGTGATCGTGGTGGTCAACAACGACGGCTACACGGTCGAGCGGCTGATTCACGGAAAAGACGAGCCGTACAACGACATTGTCAGCTGGAGTTGGGCCGACATTCCCACCGCGCTCGGCGTGACCAATCACCTGACGTTTCGCGCTGAAACCTACGGCGAACTCGATGACGCCTTCGTCGCGGCAGCTGATCACCGCGACCGGATGGTGCTCATTGAGGCGGTTGTGCCGCGGCTGGACGCCCCGGATCTGTTGACTGATCTGGCCCAACCGACTTCTCCGGATGGCAGCCCGCGGCGATGAGCGAGTGCAGCGTGCGCCGGCAGCGGCCACAGTCGGAGCCCGCCCCGCACGATGCGGCGATCTGATTGGTCGTCGATGCCCCGCCAGCGATGGCGTCGGCCACCACTTGGCTGGTGATGCCGTTACACAGGCAGACGAACATCGAGTGATCCGCTCACCCGTCGATCCGGATCATGTCGAAGAACTTGCCCACAAACACCGGCGGGTAGGCACCCCTGCCGGCCCCGTCAATCCACGGGGCGGCGGGGTCAGGATGTGCGATCCATCGCCGCGCATGATCCTCGTCGTCGAGCTCCTGCAGGATCATCACCTCGTGCCCGTCGTCGAACGCCCGGAAAATCCAGGTCTTTCGGACACCCGCTGCGGCGAATCTGTTCAGTCCCGCGCGCACTTCCTCGGTCAGCATCGCCACGTCATCGACCGATGCCATCGCGGCGATCACCACGCCGGGGGCGGCCGGTTTCGACGGTGGTGACGTCTCGAAACGCTCGGTGACTTCGCCGGCGAAGACGGCTGGAATGTCTTCTACGCCAACCGCGTCAAACCATTCGAAGAACACCCGCGACCGCAGCAGTTCCACAATCGGCTCCCGGCTACGCACACCAATCGTCACCAGGACCCGTCCGTAGTCATGCGTCGACGTGTAGAGCAGCACGTGGTGCGCACCGATACCGGCGAGCGCCGATGTCCGGCTCTGCAGTAGCGGCCACACCCGTTCCGGGTTCGGCACCCGGTAGTCCGACGCGATGACCATCGAATGCATTTGCGGATCTGCGAATCTCACCGAAGTCGGTCCTTCATCACCTTGCCCGTGGCGTTCAACGGCAACTCGTCGAGAAACTCAACGTACCGTGGGGCCTTGAAACCGGCCATTCGATCGCGGCACCACGCGATCAAATCGCCCTCAGACACCGCGGCTTTCGGCACGACAAACGCCTTACCCACCTGGCCGAGTCGCTGATCGGGAACACCGATCACCGCGACCTGGGCAACCGCGGGGTGTTCCAGCATAAAACCCTCGATCTCAGCCGGGTAGGCGTTGAACCCGCCGACGATGAACATGTCCTTTTTACGCCCGTCGATCCGCAACCGACCGGATTTATCGAAGTTTCCCAAGTCACCGGTGTGCAGCCAGCCCTCGGCGTCAATCGCTTGCGCAGTGGCGGCCGAGTCGTCCAGGTAGCCCTGCATGACACCGTAGCCACGGACCAGCACCTCGCCGTCGTCAGCGATGCGCACCTCTACCCCGTCGCAGGGCAGGCCCGCCGTGGTGGCCACATTTTCGAAGGAATCGCCGGGCCGCGACAAGGTGACGTTGCCCGCCTCGGTAAGGCCATAACCGGTCATCAGCGTCTCGAACGGCAATTCGCCGTGTATGCGACGGACGAGTTCGACGGGGATGTCGGCGGCGCCGGTCACGCCTGCCCGCAAGGTGGACAGCCTGGCTTTGTCACGCACTGCCAGCAACGAATGGTAGAGCGTCGGCGGACCTGGCAGCATCGTAATTTGTTCGCGTTCAATGAGATCCACTACTGCGCCGACTTCGAAAACCGCGACCGGAAGCATCGTCGCGCCACGGAGGAAGGACGTGATGAGACCCGCTTTCAGACCGAACGTGTGGAAGTACGGGTTGATCTGTAGATAGCGGTCGCCCTCGCGTAGATCAGCCAGCGTCGCCCACTCGTCGTACATTCTTAGCGTTTGACGATGATTCATCATTGCACCCTTCGGGCGGCCGGTCGTGCCCGAGGTGAAGATGACGTCCGAGATATCGGTGCCGCTCACTTCCCGCTGGAAAGGGGAACCGCTGGAAAGGAAGTCAGATTTCAGTTCGATGAGTGGTATCCCCGCCGGGGCGGTGTAGTCCTGGCCGAGAAATCCCTTCTGCGCCAACACGGCCTTCGCTTTACTGCGGACGATGACATCGCCCGCTTCGTCGGCCTTGAATCGCGTGTTGACCGGCACCAGAACGCCGCCCGCGGTCAACAGCCCGAACGCCGCGATGATCCATTCCGCGGAATTCGGTGCCCAGATCGCGACGCGGTCTCCCTGAGCGATCCCCAGTGCGGCGAAAGCCCCTGCGGCGCAACGAATTCGCTCGACCAACTCCACAAAGCTGATACGCAGCGGACCGTCGACAATCGCTTCCGTGTCGCCGAAGCGGTCCGCCGCGCTCAAGACCATCTCGGGGATGGTCCGCCAAGGCAGCGCGTCCGTCACACCGTAACGAGACGAGACAGGTTGCCGCCCATGATCTTTGCCTGGTCGTCAACGGACAGGTGCGACAGCGCGTTGACGTAGAACGTCGGCTCCGCCAACCCTTCCGGGTGCGGCCAGTCCGAGCCGTAGAGCACCTGATCCACACCGACGAGGTTCACCAAATCGTCGATGCCGTCCTCGAAGAACGGGCTGACGTGGATGCGGTTCTTGACCATCTCGACGGGGTCGCTCGGGAAGGCCTCCGGGGCCTTCCGGAACACCTCGGCCAAGCCGTCCAGCAGCGGGGTCATCCACTTCGAACCGGCCTCGACGATCGCGACTTTGAGCTTGGGATGCCGGTACAGCGCGCCGTGAATCACCCACGACCCCACCGAGTCCTGGATCGGCCGCCACTCGTTGAGGATGCCCAT
>NZ_JBATXN010000077.1:0-4799 GCF_049673265.1 Mycobacterium sp.
CGGTCCGGGTGTACACCGCCTGCGGGCTGATCTCCCACCTGTGCACCCGGTACCGCCACAGCGGCACGACGGCCAGCGAGACGGCCGCGCCCAACACGGTGACGACGGCGACCAAAATGTGCAGCCAGGGCAGCCGCTTATCGATGGCGAACCACACCACCTGGCCTGCCGCCAACACCAGCCACGGGACCACACCGCCGATCGCCCACCGCAGCGGCGCGCGCCGGCTGGGCGGATACGCCGGATCGATCATGCCCGCGACCGGCGGGCTCGGCTCGGGGTTGTCCACGCCTCTGAGAATGCCATCAGGCGGTCCCAGCCGCCGGTGGGTATCGTTTTCGGCGATGACCTCTAAGGGCAAATGGACTACGGCCGAGGGTGGGCAGTATTACGGCCCGGATGGCCTGGGAGAGCAGCGCGGCCACCCGGAGCTGGTGTCCTCCGGCGCGCAGTCCCACGACGAGGACTTGCAGCGACGGCTGTGGAAGGTCTCCGAAGAGCTGACCGGTGTGACGTATCCGGTCTGACACTCGCCGCCGCTCCGTAAGATGACCGCGTGGCACGACGCCCCTCTGACGGCCTGAATGGCCCGCAGCGCCTGGTGGCATTGCTGCGGACGACCGTTCCGCCGGTCCATCCGGCCGGCCTGCCGTTCATCTCCGCCGGGCTGGGAGTGGCCCTGGCGGGGCGCCGGTATCGGTGGTTGCGCCGAGCCGGCCTGCTGGCCGCGGGTGCGTGCGCCGGGTTCTTCCGGCATCCGCCGCGGGTACCGCCCAACCGGCCCGGCGTCGTCGTCGCTCCTGCCGATGGGCTGATCTGCGTCATCGACACTGCCGCCCCGCCTGCCGAACTCGGCTTGGGCAGCGCAGAGCTTCCCCGGGTCAGCATCTTCCTGTCACTGTTGGACGCCCACGTGCAGCGCGCCCCGGTCAGCGGTGAAGTGGTTGCCGTGCAGCACCGACCGGGTCGCTTCGGCTCGGCCGACCTGGCCGCCGCCAGTGACGACAACGAACGCGTCAGCATGCAGATCCGCACCGACGACGGCGCGGACATTGTCGCGGTGCAGATCGCCGGTCTGCTGGCGCGGCGGATCGTCTGCGACGCACACGCCGGGGACAAGCTCTCGATCGGTGACACCTACGGCCTGATCCGATTCGGGTCCCGCCTCGACACCTACCTGCCCGCCGGGGCGGAGCTGTTGGTCAGCGTCGGCCAGCGCGCGGTCGGCGGCGAAACGGTGCTGGCCCAACTGTGATTACCGCGCCGGCGACGATAAACAGAGCAGTGCGATCGGAAAATGGCAGGAGGAGCGGCGCTGATAACTAAGCCTCGCGGCAGGCGAGTGGTCAACCTGCGCATCCTGCCCAGCTCGATGAGCGTGCTGGCCATCTGCGCGGGGCTGACCTCGATCCGCTTCGCGCTGGAGGGTCAACCGCATGTGGCGATAGCGCTGATTGCCGCCGCCGCGATCCTGGACGGACTCGACGGCCGGGTGGCCCGCATCTTGGACGCCGAGTCGCGGATGGGCGAAGAGATCGATTCGCTTGCCGACGCGGTGAACTTCGGCGTCGCCCCCGCGGTGGTGATCTATGTGTCGTTGCTGCCCTCGCTGCCGGCGGGCTGGGTTGTGGTGCTGCTCTACGCGGTGTCAATCGTGTTGCGGCTGGCCAGGTTTAACGCGCTGCTCGACGACGTCAGCCAGCCGGCCTTCGCGCGGGAGTATTTCGTCGGCATACCGGCGCCGGCTGGCGCCATCTCAGCGCTCGGCCCGCTTGCCGCCAAGCTGCAGTTCGGTGCGGGCTGGTGGACGTCGCCGTGGTTCGTCTGCGCGTGGGTGGCGGCCTGCTCGATGCTGGTGGTCAGCCGGATTCCGATGCGCAAGATGCATGCTGTGTCGGTGCCACCGAACCTGGCCGCGCTGCTGCTGGCAGCGCTGACGATCGTCGCGGCGGCGGCGTTCCTGTTCCCCTACATCCTGATCATGGTGCTGATCGCGGCCTACCTGTTCCACATTCCGTTTTCCGTGCATAGCTACCACTGGCTGGCGGCGCATCCCGAGGCGTGGGGCGAGAAACCCAAGCAGCGGCGCGCCACCCGGCGCGCGATCCGCCGCGCGCAGCCTAACCGCCGGTCGATGGCGCGATTGGGCTTGCGCAGGCCGACCGGCCGACCATGACGCCCCCGCAGCTCACGCTGACCGCCCGGCTGAATACCGCTGCCGTCGACTCGCGCCGCGGTGTTGTCCGGTTGCATCCCAACGCCATTGCTGCCCTTGGCATTCGGGAGTGGGACGCGGTATCGCTGACTGGATCGCGGACAACGACGGCGGTGGCCGGCATGGCCGGCTCGCAAACCCCGGTCGGCATCGTTTTGCTGGACGACGTGACGCTGTCCAACGCCGGCCTGAGCGAGGACGCCGCCGTAATCGTCAGCGCTGCAACGGTGTACGGCGCCCGCTCGGTCACGCTGAGCGGCTCGGCGATGACCAGTCGATCGGTTCCCCCGCCCACCCTGCGGCAGGCTCTGCTCGGCAAGGTGCTGACCGTCGGCGATGCGGTCTCGCTGCTGCCACGCGACCTAGGTCCAGGCACCTCGACGTCGGCTGCAGCGAGCGCGTTGGCGTCGGCAGTCGGCATCAGCTGGACCTCGGAGCTGCTGACTGTCACTGGTGCCGATCCCACCGGTCCGGTCAGCGTGCAGCCAAACTCGTTGGTGACGTGGGGAACCGGTGTGACGGACGCAGTACCGCCGTCAGAACCGGCCCCGGCAACGACGTCATCGGTCACGGTCACGGTCAACGACCTGAAGGGCGTCAGCGCGCAGGCGGCGAAATTGACCGAGTGGCTCAAGCTCGCACTCGATGAGCCGCACCTACTGCAAACCCTGGGCGCCGGAACGAATTTGGGCGTTCTGGTGTCGGGTCCAGCCGGTGTGGGCAAGACCACGCTGGTGCGCGCCGTTTGCGCGGGCCGACGGCTGGTGGAGCTCGACGGGCCGGAGGTGGGGGCGTTGACCGCCGATGACCGGCTCAAGCGGGTCGCCTCAACTGTCGCAGATGTCAGCGACCGAGGCGGCGTCCTGATGATCGCCGACATCGATGCGCTGCTGCCTGCCACCGCCGAACCGGTGGCGACGCTGATCCTGGCCGAGCTGCGTAAGGCGGTCGCGGCCACGAACGTCGCGGTGATCGTCACGTCGTCGGTGCCGGAGAACCTCGATCCGCGGCTGCACGCCCCCGACCTGTGCGACCGCGAGCTGGTGCTGAGCCTGCCCGACGCGGCGACACGCACGGCGCTGCTGCAAGGCCTACTGAAGCCGGTACCCACCGAAAATATCAACTTCAGCGAGATTGCCGATCGCACACCGGGTTTCGTCGTCGCCGATCTGGCCGCACTAATGCGAGAGGCGGCATTGCGCGCAGCGGCCAGGGCCAGCTCCGACGGCACGCCGCCGAAGCTCACCCAGGACGACCTGCTCGGCGCGCTTACCGTGATCAGGCCGCTGTCACGCTCAGCGGCCGTCGAAGTCACGCTCGGCTCCATCACGCTCGACGATATCGGCGACATGGCCGCCACCAAGCAGGCATTGACCGAAGCAGTGCTGTGGCCGCTGCAGCATCCCGACACCTTTGCCCGGCTCGGTGTTCAGCCGCCGCGCGGGGTGTTGCTGTACGGACCGCCAGGCTGCGGCAAAACCTATGTGGTGCGTGCACTGGCCAGCACCGGACGGCTTTCGGTGCATGCCGTCAAAGGCTCTGAGCTGATGGACAAATGGGTCGGCTCGTCGGAGAAGGCAGTGCGCGAACTGTTCGCCCGGGCACGAGATTCCGCTCCGTCGCTGGTATTTCTCGACGAGGTCGACGCGTTGACGCCGCGGCGTGGCCAGAGCTTCGACTCCGGCGTCACCGATCGGGTGGTCGCCGCTCTGCTCACCGAGCTCGACGGCATCGAGCCGCTGCGCGACGTCGTGGTGGTCGGCGCCACCAACCGACCCGACCTGATCGACCCGGGGCTGCTGCGCCCCGGCCGGCTGGAGAAGCTGGTGTTCGTCGAACCGCCTGACGCAGCGGCCCGTCTGGACATCTTGCGCACGGCGGGCAAGTCGGTTCCGTTGCGCGACGTCGACCTGGCCGCGCTGGCGGCCGACCTGGACGGCTACAGCGCCGCTGATTGCGTTGCGCTGCTGCGTGAGGCTGCGCTTACCGCGATGCGGCGCTCCGTCGACGCCGCCGAGATCACGGCCGCCGACGTCGCTGCTGCGCGCGAAACCGTCCGGCCCTCATTGGATCCCGCGCAGCTGGCGTCGCTGCGCGGATTCGCCGCGGAACGGTGACGGTTATATGGCGCGGTGGTAGTAGAAGCTGGGCTGGCCTTGTCCCGCCTCGGTGTCTTCATAGCCGTGGCGTTCGTAGAAGCGGTGGGCGTCGGTGTCGGCACCGTCGACCGCGATTTCGACCAGCCGGCCGCCGCGCTGACGGGTGATCGATTCCACCGCGGCTAAGAGCGCCGAACCGATTCCGCGTCCGCGCGCCCCAGGTGCGACATAGAGCTCGTCCACGAGGCCGACGGGGCCGTCGTACCAGACGTTGGGACGCAACGTCAGCAGTGCGACAGCGACAGCGGGATCGCCCGCGAGCAATGCGATGACGTCGGTGCCGGTCAGCAGGCTGCGCAGTCGGGTGGCCAACACCTGCGGTCCCGGCGTCGGCGTATGGAATTCCCGGTTGAACGCGTCCAACAACCGGGCCACGGTCGCGGCATCCGCCGGCGTAGCGACCCGCGGCGAGCAGTGATTCATAT
>NZ_JBATXN010000078.1:0-2519 GCF_049673265.1 Mycobacterium sp.
GGTCAGCACAGCCGCAGGACGACCGTGGGTGGTGATCGTGACCGATATGCCGGTCCGCTCAATCTCTGCTAACAGCGCGTTGAGCTTCGCCTTGGCCTCGGTGCTCGTCACGGTACGCACGCCAGCAATACTAGCGGAGCATGACTAGTCAGACTAGTCGGACTAGTCCTAGGGTAGGTATGCGCGTTCGGAGGCCGCAAATACGCGTTTGTGCTGATGTTTTGCGCTCCCGGCTGCCCGCATGCTGGTTAGCATGAGCGACATTGAGCCGTGCGCACCGACGCCGGTGCTGAATTGGAGCGAGCTGGGCGTGAGCGGGCTGCTGCCGACCGGAACGGTGACGTTGCTTTTGGCCGACGTCGAGGGCTCCACGCGGATGTGGGAAACCCAACCCGACGAGATGAGTGCGGCCGTGGCGCGGCTGAACCAGGTCGTGTCGGACACCATCGCCGCCCACGACGGGGTGCGCCCGGTCGAGCAGGGCGAGGGCGACAGTTTCGTGGCGGCCTTCGCTCGCGGCTCCGACGCGGTAGCGGCCGCCCTGGAATTGCAGCGCGCCCCGCTCGCCCCGATCCGGTTACGGATTGGCATCCACACCGGCGAAATCCAGCTACGCGATGAAGGCAACTACGCCGGCCCGACCATCAACCGCACCGCCCGACTGCGAGATTTGGGCCACGGCGGTCAAACCCTGCTGTCGGGCGCCGCGGAAGCACTAGTGTTGGACCGGCTTCCCGACGATGCGTGGCTATCCGATCTGGGCAGCCACCCGCTTCGTGATTTACCCCGTGCCGAGCGGGTCGTCCAACTGTGCCACCCCGACCTGGTCAACGACTTCCCGCCGCTGCGCGTCGCGAAAGTAGTTGCTTCCCAAAGTCTTCCAGTACAGTTGACCAGTTTCGTGGGTCGCGATGCCGAGCTGGCTCGGGTGGGCGAGCTGCTGAGCGAGAACCGGTTGCTGACGCTGACCGGTGCCGGCGGGGCGGGTAAAACCCGGCTGGCACTCGAGGTCGCAGCGCGGCTGACCGGCGAATTCAGCGACGGCGTGTGGTGGGTGGATCTGGCGCCGATCACTGATCCCGAGTTAGTGCCGTTGACCGTGGCCCGCACGCTGGTGCTGCCCGATCAGCCCGGCCGCTCCACCATGGACACCCTGACCCGGTTTATTGTCGACCGCCAGATGCTGGTGGTGTTGGACAACTGCGAGCACCTGCTCGATGCCAGCGCGGCGCTGGTCAATGGGCTGCTCGCCACCGCTGCGGGATTAACGCTGCTGGCCACCAGCCGGGAGCCGATCGGTGTGCCCGGTGAGGTCAGTTGGCGGGTGCCGTCACTGTCGCTGACCGATGAAGCCGTCGAGCTGTTCACCGACCGGGCCCGCCGCGCTCGGCCCGATTTCGCCGTCAGCAACGACAACGCCACAGTCGTGGCCGAAATCTGCACCCGCCTGGACGGTTTGCCGCTGGCGATCGAGCTCGCCGCAGCACGGGTACGTGCGCTATCGCTGCCCGAAATACTGGACAGCCTGCATGACCGATTCCGGTTGTTGACCGGCGGTGCGCGCACCGCGGTCCGTCGCCAGCAGACGCTGCGTGCCTCGGTGGACTGGTCACATGCCCTGTTGACCGAGCCCGAACGGGTGCTGTTTCGCCGGCTGGCCGCCTTCCTGGGCGGCTTCGACCTGGAGGCCGCGCAAGCGGTCGCCGGCTCCGGCGAGGTAGAGCGCTATCAAGTGCTCGATCAGCTCACCTTGCTGGTCGACAAGTCGCTGGTGGTCGCCGACGACACCGGCGGCCGGACCCGCTATCGGCTGCTGGAGACGGTGCGCCAGTACGCGCAGGAAAAACTCGGAGAGTCCGGTGAAGCCGATGCCGTGCGGAGGCGTCACCGCGACTACCACACCGCGATGGCGGCCCTGCTCGACGCACCCGCAGGCAGTGATTACGAGCAGCGTCTCCAGCAGGCGGAACTCGAGATCGACAACGTGCGCGCCGCGTTCATGTGGAGCCGCGAAAACTCCGATATCGAGCTGGCGTTGGCGTTGGCGTCCTCTCTGCAGCCGCTGTGGCTGGCGCGGGGCCGCATCCGGGAAGGGCTGGCATGGTTCGACACCACGCTGGCCGAGGTCGATGCGCACCGCCCGAAGGTGACATCAGCGGTGCGGGCGGGGGCGCTCGCGGACCGCGCAGTGCTCGCTACCTGGGCGGGCGTTGCCGACAGCCTGGAGCAGGCCCAACAGGCCCTGGCGATCGCCCGCGACGCCGATGACCCGGCCCTGCTGGCGCGGGCGCTGAGCGCCTGCGGCTACACCGCCAGCGCCCAAAAGGCCGAGGCGGCGGGGTCGTATTTCGCCGAGGCGCTCGGGCTCGCCCGCGCACTCGGCGACCGGTGGAGGCTCAGCCAGATCCTGGCCTGGCAGGCGCGCAGGGCGATCTTCGCGGCGGGTGACCCGATCGCGGCGCGCGCGGCCGCCGAGGAAGGACGCGACCTCGCCGACTCGATCGGTGACCGGTTCGACT
>NZ_JBATXN010000079.1:0-2337 GCF_049673265.1 Mycobacterium sp.
CCGGAAAACCATGTACGAGCATCACCGGCGGCCCGTCGGCTGGTCCGGCGTCGGCGACGTGGATCGTGATGCCATTGCCCAGATCGATGAACTTGTGCTCGACGCCATCCAGGGCCGGCAGATTAACCATGGCTTGACAATTTAGCAACGGAAGCGAAACTGACAGGCGTTAAACACGAAGTGTGGTCATTCACCGCAAGATCGGGATAGTTGCGGGGGTGTGCGCGGCCATCGCCGGGGCAACGATCGGCACGGCAGCACGCGCGCAGGCCAACCCCTTTTCCGCGCAGTTCGAGTCGCCGTCGGGAGACATCGCCTGCAACCTCGTTAACTACCCTCCGACGGACACTCACTCGGTCGCAAAGAATTTCGTGCAGTGCGACGTCGCAAACCACAGCTGGGTGCACCCGCAGCCGCCCCCACACGGCCGGACCGACGCCACCACTACCTTCCTCCTCATGCGGGGCCAGGCGCCCATTGTCGGCTACAGTCCAGGCACTTTGGCGGCTCCCGACGCGACGGATTACAGCCAAGCGTGGTCCGGGGGTTCGATCACCTGCAGCACCGAGCAGTCGGCGGTGAAATGCACCGACGTCAGCACCGGGCACTTCTTCCGCGTGTCACTGGAGTCCTACGAGCTGGGGTGATGATCCTCAGGCGGCGACCAACTCGCGCACCTCGGCGGTGCTGGACTTCTTCGGCGGCAGAGCCAGTTTGACGATTTTGCGCACGACGGTGGCGAACTGTTTCGGCAGCGAACCCGAGTTGTACGGGATGCCGTAACGCCGGCAGATCTCTCGCACCTCGGGGGCGATCTCCGCGTAGCGCCGAGCGGGAATGTCCGGGAAGAGGTGATGCTCGATCTGGTGCGAAAGGTTGCCGGACAGCAGGTGGAAGAGCTTGCCGCCGGTCAGGTTCGCCGAACCGAGGATCTGACGGAAGTACCACATCCCGCGGGACTCGTCGCGCGTCTCCTCGACAGTGAATTCTTGTGTGCCATCAGGGAAGTGCCCGCAGAAGATGATCATGTACGACCAGACGTTGCGGATCAGATTGGCCGACAGGTTGCCGGCGAACACCAACGGGGCAAACGGCCCGGCCAACAGCGGGAAGGCGACATAGTCCTTCAGCATCTGCTTGCGGGTTTTGCGCCAAATGCCTTGCAAGACCTCACGTTTGTCAGCCAGCCGGATTTCACCGGCCTTGATGCGCTCGGTTTCCAGTTCGTGCAAGGCCACCCCGTACTGGAAGAACACCATTAGCAGAAAGGCGTAGACCGGGTTGCCCAGGAAGTAGGGCTGCCAACGCTGGTCCTCGCTCATTCGCAGAATGCCGTAGCCGATGTCGCGGTCCATGCCCACGATGTTGGTGTAGGTGTGGTGCATGTAGTTGTGCGAGTGCCGCCATTGATCGGCCGGGCACGCGGTGTCCCATTCGAAGTCGCGGCCACGGATGGCGGGGTCACGCATCCAGTCGTACTGCCCGTGCATGATGTTGTGGCCGATCTCCATGTTGTCGAGGATCTTTGCCACTGAAAGCATCGCGGTGCCTGCCAACCACGCCGGCGGCAGGATCCCGGCGAACAGCAGGGCGCGTCCACCGACTTCGAGTGCACGCTGCGTTTTGATCACACGGCGGATGTAGTCGGCGTCGCGCTGGCCTAGGTCGGCCATCACGCGTTCCTTGATGGCGTCGAGTTCAGCGCCGAAAGCGTCGGCCTGCTCGGGCGTCAGGGCGATCTTGGGCTGTGTCATGGGCTTCTCCAGCTTCTCTAGAGGGCGATATCGACGTCGCCGACGGGGACGGACACACAGATCTGCACGTCCTCGTCGGGCGCGGTCGACACCGCGCCGGTGGTCAGGTTGCGCACCACACCGCAGGTTTTGCGGCGGGTACAGGTGTGGCAGATGCCCATCCGGCATCCGCTCTCCGGGGTGAGGCCGGCTGATTCGGCTTGCTCCAACAGCGGGCGACCGTCGTCAACGACCTCAATGGCGCTGTCCGCGAACGTCACTAGCCCGCCCGACGGCTGCGCGGGCAGCTCGAGCGTCCGTGCGACGAAGCTTTCCGAGTGCACGTTCTCGCAGTGCTCACTGACGGCGTCGACTAAAGCCGCAGGGCCGCAGACGAATACAGCATCTGGTGACGGCATCGCCGTTGCCAGATGTTCGGGCCCGAACCGGCCTTTCAGCTCACCGCCGGCCGACCGAGTGTAACCGTGTAGCACCCGTACGCCCGGCATCTCGGCGAGTTCGTGACGATAGCAGGCCTCTGCGGGGGTGCGTGCGTAATGCACGAACGCGATTTCGCCTGAGTGGCCTCGGTGGACCAGCGTGC
>NZ_JBATXN010000080.1:0-10574 GCF_049673265.1 Mycobacterium sp.
CTATGGGCGGCGATCCAGGATCTGTTCGACGAGTTCCCCTCGGTCGAAATCGCAGGCTGGTTGCAAGGATTGCAGGATCACGGATGTAGCGTGACGAGCGTGAACTTCTTCCGTGTGTATTCTTCGGCCGCGCTCGGGGTCTGTGCGGTATCGGCCGTCACGATGCTGGCTGCGTGCGGCTCGGATAAGACAACTCCTTCGGCGAGCACGTCCTCCGCATCGGCAAGCGGGCCCGCTCTTAGCGAAACGGTGACGCCGCCGTCTTCGACAGAACCGGCGACCTCAGACGGCACCTGCCCCACCGCGGCACCGCGCGATGGGGGTACACCCGAGTGGACTCTGACGGGAACCACTGGCAGCGTCGCGGTCACGGGTTCGACAGATACGACCGCTCCGCGCGTCGACGTCACGGCTCCGTTCAGCGTGACTCAAACCGAGGTGCACACGCTGCATGCCGGAGATGGGCCGGTCGTTGCGCCCACGGCCACAGTCTCCGTCTGCTACATGGGCGTCAACGGACGCGACGGCCGCGTGTTCGACAGTGCCTACGAACGTGGCAGTTCAACTCAATTCCCCCTCGACGGAGTCGTTCCGGGCTTTCAGAAGGCGATCGCCGGGCAGAAGGTCGGATCCACCGTCGGTGTCGCGATGACCTCTGCGGACGGATACCCCGACGGTCAGCCCAGCGCCGGGATCCAGAAGGGCGACACGCTGATCTTCGCGATCAAAATCCTCAGCGTCTCGGGCTGATTCAGCTGCTGCTCGGGTTCTTGGTGTCGTACGTGCTGGGAACCTTGAGCGCCGCGGCGATCGCCGCGATCAGGTCGGTGTCGGTGCGACCGCCAGTCTGCGGCCAGCCTGCGAACCCGCTCGCGTCCTGGCCGACCAGCTGGGTAAGCACGATAGCCAGCGCATCGACAAGGGTGCGGTTACCGAGTTGTGGCCAGCCCTGGCCGCTCGGGCCGAGGAGCTGAACCCAGATCTCCTGGAGCTGCTGCGCCTGCTCGGGTGTCATGTGTTCTCCTGTCGTGAGCAATTGCTGAAGTTCTTCGACGGTCCCGACAAACGCATCGGCGTCGACGCGTTGTCCGGCGACCTGCGCGGCGTCGGTGAATTGCAGAATCACCGGGTCGACGCCGCCGTAACCGGTCCAGAAGCCGGAATCGTCGCCGGGATACAGCGCACTGGCATAACCGGTGCCGCCGACGTAATCGGACGCGACCAGACCGGGAACGCCGGTCAGGTCGGGTGAGCCGATCTCCTGCCAATACCAATGCGGAATATAGGACAACGCTACGTGTGCGCCCGCCGCGCTGATCGCGTCGGCGACCGCCCAAAAGTTATCCAGATCGCCGGAGCCGGCCTCAAAGTCGAGCATCACCGGGATGCTGATATCGCCGAGAGCGCCGACCAGGTTGTCAGCCTGGGCGGCCGCCGGGTCGAGGGTGACGTAGTGGTAAGCGACCAGGATGAGGTTGTTGGCGTTCGCGCCGTCCCGAAACGAGACCCAGTAAGGGTCCACGTAGCCGCTGCCCTGGGTGGCTTTGGCGAGGATGAAGTCGAAGCCCTCGGCCTTGACCTCGGCAAGGTTCAGTCCCGCTTGGTAGCTGGCCACATCGATGCCGTACAAGGTCACGGGTCTTCTCCCCCAGGGCGTTTGGGCTCGTCCGCGTGCCTACCGTAGCGATAATTGCGATATTGGCCCAACAACACGCCGGTGCATTTGAACTTTCGCGCTTTCGGCGTACCCGACCGTCACGGCCATAAACCCCGTGATGACTTGTGCTACAAGTGCTTTAGGGGCTGTTTATCCGGGCGGAAGGGGCCGTTTCAATGTGGAGACGATGCTCCATTCGAACAACAGGTCCCCACCCTTGTCGTAGTCGCGGAAGTGGTGGGCGACCTGAACGCGCTGAACCGAAGAGCCGACAATCTCCCAGCCCTGCTGCCCATAGGCTTCAGTCTGGCGGCCGGCCTCCTCTATCACCGCCTGCAGCGACTCGTGAGTGCTGTAGGTGAAGGTGGTTTCCCACCGCTGCGGGTGCCAGTTACCGTCTGACGCCTGCCACCAACCGGGCCCAGGCGAAGCAGTGCTCACAGGAGTGCTCATATCGTGGAATTTTAGGCTTTTTGCTTTCCAGGCAGCCGATCCAAACCGACGAGATGTTGAACAGCATTCGACGTTTTCGAGATTTGACGCGGCTCCGATGCGCCGGATCGTGAATCTTGTTTGCCGGAATCGGGCGCTGAGGGATCGTAGTGATTGACATCATTGTTCATCGATGGGCGACTTTGGGGCAGTCGGCGCTTGGCTGCTGTTAGGCATCGTGGTCATTGGCGCGGTGCTGATAGCGGTGGGCAGCGTGTGGCTGGCAAGCCATGTGCCGTCACCGTCCTACTTGCCTTGCTTCTGTATCTCGTCTTCACTCTCGATCACCCCTTTGGCCCCATCGGCGTGACCCCAGAACCATTTGCTCACGCCGTCAATGTTTTCAACTCGGTCGACAACGCCGCCTAGATGCCGAAGGGCCACTGTCAACTCACGCCGATGAACGGATTATGTTCTGCGAGCAGCTTTTCCATGCGTGCCTCGTCGAGGCGAACGCGTACGGTCGTGGCTTCCTGCTGATCACGGACGACTTTTGCCAAGCTGAACGCGCTCGAGACGAGGAACAGCGCGCTAGTGCCGAGAAACAAGCGCTGCCAAGGGTCCAGCGGAAGGAAAAGGATCCCACCGAGCAAGCCGAGGAAGCTTACTGCGAAAGCGACTACCGTCTGCATGAAGAACGCCGCGGTCGTCTTCGACATGCCATTGGAAATACTCATGGCAACTAGTATGCGGGCAGCGCGAGTGCCGTCCCCGCACTAAATTTTTGATCACGACGATCTTGATTCTTCTCCGATGACTGCCTGGCTACATACCGTTCACGGATGACGTCAACCGCGACCGGTATCTCGGCCCGTCAGATACCCCGAGCCATACCTGCGACTTTCAAGCAGGCGCTCTTTGTCGCCGTGACCGCCGGATTGGGTTACGGCTTCGACTCATACGCGGTGAACATCTATGGGCTGGTGCTGCCAGAAATCAAGAAGACGTTGCACATTACCGAAGCCCAAGCCGGGTACATAGGTTCGATCTTCCTGCTCGGCTACACGATCGGCACGATCGGCTTCGGATTGGCCGCAGACAGGTGGGGCCGTAAAGCCACCCTTGGAGCCTCAATCCTGCTCTACGGCATGACGACTGCGTTGGCCGGGCTCACCACAAACATCGCCGCCTTTACCGGGCTGCGATTCCTCACCGGCGTCGGGGGCGCGGGCGAGCTTGCGGTCGGGGCGCCATACACGGCGGAGGTTTGGCCCGCAAAGACCCGCGCGATCGGTGTCGGCGGGGTGATCTTCTCGCTCTTCTCACTGGGCTACGTCCTTGCGGCGGGCGTCGCACTGGCCCTGGTTCCCCGTTTTGGCTGGCAATCGGCGTTCATCGTCGCGATTGTGCCCGCAGTTCTGTTGTTCCTTGTCCGACGCGGTATCACCGAGTCGCATCGCTACAACGACGTACGGGCAACAGTGGCGACCGGGGTTGCCAGGCCTCAACTTTGGCAACTGTCCGGCGTGCGCCGACGCCTCGTCGCGGGCTGGCTCATTTACACCGCCAACGCAGTCGGCTACTGGGGCATGACGCTGTTTCTGACGACGTACATCGTGAAAAGGTTTCATGCTTCGCCGATCGAGGCGATCCGCTACGCGCTGGTGTTCTTCTTGCTGCAAGCGGTGTTTGCTTACGCCGGGACTGCACTTGCGGACTGGATCGGCCGGCGACCTTCGGCGATCGTCGCCGCGTTGGTCGAGGTCGTCGCGACCATCCTGGCAGCCACCTCCGATTCGCTAGCCGAATACCAGGTCTTCGGCGCGATCGCGATCGCCACGCTTGGGTGGCTGTGGGGCGTCGGCGACACGTACATCGCCGAGCTTTTCCCAACGATTCTGCGCGGCACCGGCTTCGGGATCGCAGTTGGCGGTGGCCGCATCGTATCGATTGCGGCGCCTACCGTGATCGGTTGGTCCATCATGCATTACGGCCTGCAGACGCCGTATTTGGCGTTGGCCGGCCTCTGGGTGTTGACGGTGATCGGGTATCTGCTCGGACCGGAAACGAAAGGCAGAGAGCTCGAAAATTTGGCCGACGAGGCCTTGGCAGAAGATTCGGAACTGGTCAAGAGTTCGAGCTAGCAAGGACGCTGCCTGCTCCGCCTACATTGCGGGTGGTAGCGGCGGCAATGGATCGAACGGCGGAACCCACGGTGCCGACGATGATGGCGGTGTCGGTGATGGCCCTCCCCCTAGGTATTGGGAGCAGTAGGCGCCTTCCGCGATTTTCGTGAACTGGGTGGCGCCGTCGGTGGTGAACCCTGAATTCTGCTGCGTCATGCTTTTGACGACGTCAGCTTCTGGGTGACCCTGGTCCATCAACTGGCATGCCCGCCTGCCGATGGCGATGGCGTCGGGTCCGCTTTGATAGGTGATCCCGGCCTTGTTAAGGGCAGCCAAAAAGTCCGCATCGGGGTCGGGGTCTGCCTTCGCCGGCGTGGCCAGGCGGCCGATTGCCGCGGCAAGGACCGTAACCACTACCAACAGTCGCATTGCTTCATCCTCGTACACGATGTTTCAGGCGCGCATTCTCGGGTGAATCTACGTCCATGGATACCAGTACCTTCATCGAACGGCTCAACGAAGACCTAGGCACCGAGTACCAATCGATCATCCAGTACATCCAGCACGGTGCCACGATCAAAGGGCCCGAATACCGCTCGATCGCCGAGGAACTGGACAACCACCTAACCCAAGAGTTGCAGCATGCCAAGATCCTCGCTCAGCAGATTGACTTCTTAGGCGGCACGCCCAGTGTCAAAGTCCCCGATGTGCCCGACGCGCCGGACGGGGCAGCGGCCCTGAAAGCCGATATGGAACTGGAGCAGCGTCAATTGGACCGCTATCGCCAACGCGTGACCGAAGCGAACGATCTGGGGTTACCGGACGTTGCCGAGGCCTTGCGGCCGTTGCTGCAGCAAACGCAGGACCACGTGCGGGAGCTGCAAGACGCTCTCGAGGGCTGAGCGGATGGCTGTCACCGAGACGCGTCAGGTCGTCATTGAGGCAACGCCTGACGAAATCATGGACGTTCTGTTCGACCTCGAGTCGTTGACGCAGTGGTCGCCTGCGCATCAAAAAATCGAAGTGCTCGAGCGTGACGAGCAAGGCCATCCGATCAAGTCGCGCCAAGTGGTCAAGATTGTCGGTATGACCGATGAGCAGGTGCTGGCCTACTCCGTTCACGATGACGGAGTGAGCTGGAGGCTGGTCAGCGCAAAACAGCAACGCGCCCAGGACGCTCGCTACACGCTGATTCCCGATGGGGACTCCACTCGGGTCAGCTTCGAGCTGACCGTCGATCCGATCGTTCCGATTCCCGGCTTTCTGATCAAGAGGGGCGCTAAAGGGCTGATGGAGACTGCCACCGAGGGTTTGCGCCAGCGGGTTCTCGAGATCAAGAAGTCCGCCGATTAGCGCCCACTGGGAGCCCCGAACCAGGCGGTGAGCGCATCGAGGAGTCCGAGCTGATCGTGCTCCCCCACCCAGGCCACATATCCGTCCGGCCGGATCAAAACCGCGGTGGGAGCCGTCACCACGCCAAGTGCCGGAAGATTCCATTCACCAACGTATTTCGCGTTGATCACTTTGACCCGATTCGCCCACGCTTCGATGTCGACGTCACCAGGCTCGCCGAGGCTCAGCAGCACCGGGCGGGCGTCATGCAGCAGGGCGAAAACGCGCAGCGGGCCGTTTTCGGTGACCAGGTCCAGATCCGGCACGCGACGCCCGAGCAGCGGGTGTCCGGCACCGAGGTCGTAGTGGATGTCAAGGCCGGTCATCATGGCGGCAAAGCGTTTTCGAGGCTCGTCCATGCTGAGAAGGTCAGACATGGTGTCGCGCAAGGCCTTAATATGATCGTCAGTCGGGCGGTGAAGGAGTGCAAGCTGCGCCAGTGTATTACGCAGCACGCGCGCGGCGATCGGGTGCCGTTCGGCATGATAGGTATCGAGCAGGCTGTCGGGCGACGTGTGGTGGACCACCTGGGCGAGTTTCCATCCCAGGTTCATCGCATCCTGCACACCCGTGTTCAGCCCCTGTCCTCCGATCGGGTGATGCACGTGCGCGGCATCGCCGGCTAGCAGAACACGCCCGTCGCGATAGGCCCCCGCCTGTCGCGCCATATCCGTCGACCTGAAAATCCATGTAGGACTGTGGATTCCGTAATCAGTTCCGTATACGTTGATGAGCGCTTCGCTCAGCTCGCCCAAGGTGGCTTCGCTGTTGGGGCCGAGGCGCTTCTCGGTAACCATGACCCGTACCGGTCCGCCATCTTCCAACCTGCTGAACGCGTGGACCCCCAGCGCGTCGTGGCGAATCCCCCATTCCGGCGACTGGTCCGGTTCGGGTGCTATTTCGACTTCGGCGAGCAGGTAGCTCATCGTCGGATCCCAACCGGGAAACTCGATGCCTGCTGCTTTGCGGATCGCACTGCGCCCTCCGTCGCACCCGACGAGATACTCCGCCCGAAGCAACCTTTCGCCGGCCAGCTTGACGTCAACGCCGGCGCGATCTTGACCGAAACCCGTTACCTCGCACCCTCGATAGATCTGGACGGCCAGCTCGTCTACCCAGCCGGCCAGTATCCGCTCGATGTGGTTCTGCCACAGCGCGAGCCCGTAGGGATGCCGGGTGGGAAAGTCACTGATGTCCAAACGAATCTGGGAAAATCCCGCGATTTGCGCCACCTCCCCCTGCGATAGGAATCGATCAGCGATCCCACGCTGATCGAGGATCTCGATGCTGCGTGAATGCAGACCGCCGGCCCGGGAACCAACCAGGTCCGGGTTGGTGCGCCGCTCGACAATGGCAACGTCGACTCCTGCCAAGGCCAGCTCGCCAGCCAGCATCAGGCCCGTCGGGCCTCCCCCGGCAACGACCACCGCATGTTCGACACCCACCTCGCAACCCCCCGTTTCGCTGAGTTTTGGCTTCGGCCAGCGATTTTGCAGCATGACCCTGGTCTTGCGGCAAGCCCCCGGGTGAGCTATACAGTGAAGTGGGACGGAGTTATTTCTCTCCGTTCCTTTTTCATCTGCGGTCGACGTCTCCCCGCTGCATACGATGACCGGGTGATCGCCTTGGTGTGCGCGATGCCCATGGAACTGCGGCCGCTGCGACGGCGGTTCAGGCTTCGCAAGTCCGGGCCGGGCTACACCGGCCGGATCGGCGAGCACGCGGTGATCGCGGCGGTGATCGGGATTGGCCCGGCTTTGGCGGCCGCCGCGACAACCCGCTTGCTGGACACCCTCGACGCCGAGTTGGTCATCGTCGTCGGCACCGCCGGCGCTACCGACAACCAGACGCCGATCGGTACGTTGGTGTGCCCCCAGCTGGTCACCGACGGCCCGGACGGCGCAGAGTACCGGCCCACACCGCTCGGCAACGGCAACGCCCACGGGACGTTGTGCACGACTGACCAGCTGCTGCTCGATCCGGTGCTACATGCCGACCTACGCGCGCGCGGCGTAATCGCACTCGACATGGAGACGGCCGCCGTCGCGAAAATCTGCCACGAACGCGGCGTCCCCTGGTCGGTCGTGCGTGCAATCAGCGACCGGGTCGGCGACGGCACCGTAGACGCCGACACTGTCGGCCTCACCCACCCCGATGGCAGACCGAACTTATCGGCCGCCGCCCGCTACATCGTCACGCACCCCGGCGCCCTACCCCGCCTGATCCGCCTCGCCAACGCGGCCAACCTCGCCGCTGAACGGGCGGCCGATGCCGCGATAAAATTTTTGACCGACTCCAGATAAGGTCTTGACTCGTTCCAAACAACAGCGGCATATTGATGTGGTGTCGTCAATGTCGGCGGATTACGCGGCGCAGCTGCGGATGGCCGATTTGCGAGTGACCCGGCCCAGGGTCGCCGTACTGGAGGCGGTGGATTTCCATCCGCATGCCGATACCGAGACGATCTTGTCCGCGGTACGCAGCGGCCTGCCCGATGTCTCGCGCCAGGCCGTGTACGACGTGCTCAACGCGCTGACCGCGGTAGGTCTGGTTCGACGGATCCAACCATCGGGGATGGTTGCCCGCTACGAGTCTCGGGTCGGCGACAACCACCATCACGTCGTATGCCGATCTTGTGGCGTGATCGCGGACGTCGATTGTGCGGTCGGTGATGCGCCGTGCCTGACCCCTTTCGACGACGACAACGCGTTGGATGGCTTCGTTCTCGACGAGGCAGAAGTCATCTACTGGGGCTTGTGCCCCGATTGCTCGACCGCAAATTCCGGATCACAGCCGTGATCACAAGCCGATTCAACTATCTCTGAAAGGAACGCTGTGTCATCCGATACAACCCACAAGGGCAGCGAAAGTGAAAACCCGGTTATCGATGCGCCGGAGCCGAAATCGCATGCGCCGCTGAAGAACCAGGACTGGTGGCCTGATCAGATCGACCCGTCAAGGCTGCATCCGCACTCGCCGCAGTCCAACCCTCTTGGCGACGGCTTCGACTACGCCGCGGAGTTCGCCAAGCTCGACGTCGACGCGCTCAAGGCGGACGTGATCTCGGTGATGACCACCTCGCAGGACTGGTGGCCCGCCGACTACGGGCACTACGGCGGCCTGTTCATCCGGATGAGCTGGCACGCTGCGGGCACCTACCGCATTCAGGACGGCCGCGGTGGCGGCGGCCAGGGTATGCAGCGCTTCGCCCCGCTCAACAGTTGGCCCGACAACGTGAGCCTGGACAAGGCGCGTCGGCTGCTGTGGCCGGTCAAGAAGAAGTACGGCAACAAGATCTCCTGGGCCGACCTGATCATCTTCGCCGGCAACTGCGCTTTGGAGTCGATGGGATTCAAGACCTTCGGTTTCGCCTTCGGTCGCGAAGACGTCTGGGAGCCCGAGGAGATCCTCTGGGGAGAAGAGGACGAATGGTTGGGCACCAACAAGCGCTACTCAGGTAAGCGGGATCTCGCTCAACCCTACGGCGCGACCACGATGGGCCTGATCTACGTGAATCCCGAAGGCCCCGAAGGCAAGCCGGATCCGATTGCCGCGGCGATCGATATTCGCGAGACGTTCGGCCGGATGGCGATGAACGACGAGGAGACCGCGGCGCTTATTGTCGGTGGCCACAGCTTCGGCAAGACCCACGGCGCAGGCGACGGGGACCTTGTTGGTCCCGAGCCGGAGGCCGCCCCGCTCGAACAGCAGGGGCTGGGCTGGAAGAGCTCCTACGGCAGCGGAGTGGGCAAGGACGCCATCACCAGCGGCCTGGAGGTCGTTTGGACGCCCACCCCGACCAAGTGGGACAACACCTTCCTCGAGACGCTGTACGGCTACGAGTGGGAGCTGACAAAGAGCCCCGGCGGTGCTTACCAGTTCGTCGCCAAGGATGGCGCGGGTGCGGGCACCATCCCCGACCCGTTCGGCGGGCCGGGTCGCGCCCCGACGATGCTGGTCACCGACATCTCCATGCGTGAGTCCCCGATCTACCGCGACATCACCAAGCGGTGGCTGGAACACCCCGAGGAGCTGACCGAGGCATTCGCCAAGGCCTGGTACAAGCTGCTGCACCGCGATATGGGACCGGTATCGCGCTACCTCGGGCCGTGGGTTGCAGAGCCGCAGCTGTGGCAGGACCCCGTTCCGGCGGTGGACCACAAGTTGGTCGACGACAACGACGTTGCGGCGCTGAAGAAGAAGGTGCTCGACTCCGGACTCTCCGTTCCCCAGCTGGTCAAGACCGCATGGTCGGCGGCGGCGAGCTACCGCAACACCGACAAGCGCGGTGGCGCAAATGGCGGGCGGTTACGCCTTGAGCCGCAACGGAACTGGGAGGTCAACGAACCGTCCGAGCTGAACAAGGTGTTGCCGGCTCTCGAGAAGATCCAGCAGGACTTCAACGGTTCGGCCTCCGATGGTAAGAAGATCTCCCTGGCCGACGTGATCGTGTTGGCCGGCTCTGCGGCAGTGGAGAAGGCGGCCAAGGACGCCGGACACGAGATCTCGGTACCCTTCGCGCCGGGACGTACCGACGCCTCGCAGGAGAACACCGA
This sequence comes from Mycobacterium sp., assembly GCF_049673265.1. Classification (GTDB taxonomy): domain Bacteria; phylum Actinomycetota; class Actinomycetes; order Mycobacteriales; family Mycobacteriaceae; genus Mycobacterium. Next base: position 10,164 of record NZ_JBATXN010000080.1, read on the forward strand.
TGTGGAGTCGTTTGCCATGCTCGAGCCGCGGGCCGACGGGTTCCGCAACTACATCCGTCCCGGCGAGAAAGCACCGCTCGAACAGCTACTGGTGGAGCGGGCGTACCTGCTGGGCGTGACCGGTCCGGAGATGACGGTGCTCGTCGGCGGCCTGCGTGCCCTCGGTGCTAACCACGGCGGCAGCAAGCATGGCGTGTTCACCGACAAGCCAGGCGTGTTGACGAACGACTTCTTCGTCAACCTGGTCGACATGGGTAACGAGTGGAAGGCGTCGGAGTCGGGCGAGAACGTCTACGAGGTAAGCGACCGCTCCTCCGGTCAGCGCAAGTGGACGGCGACCGCCAATGACCTTGTGTTCGGCTCGAATTCGGTGCTGCGTGCGTTGGCTGAGGTCTACGCTCAAGACGACGC
>NZ_JBATXN010000081.1:0-3178 GCF_049673265.1 Mycobacterium sp.
CGACGAAGTCGTCCGGATCACCAATGCGCCCAAAGCCCTCGCTGCGGGTATGAAACAGCAGCGTCACCTCGCCAAAAAGCTATCCCACACGAAGAAAGGATCTGCCAACCGCCGCCAGGCCGCCGCCAAGCTAGGCCGGCACCACAATTACGTCGCCAACGTCCGCCGCCATTTCCTACACCAGGTATCCAACGAGTTGGTTAAGACCCACGATCGGCTCGTCATCGAAGACCTCAACGTGTCCGGAATGCTGCGCAACCACCATGTCGCCCGAGCTATCTCCGATGCCGGCTGGGCCGAGTTCGCGAGACTGCTCGGTTACAAGCAGGCCTGGCGAGGCGGCCAGCTCGTCGCCGCTAATCGCTGGTACCCGTCGAGTCGGCTGTGCCCGTCATGCGGAGCCATCCGCGCCGATATGACGCTCGATGATCGGGTATTCACCTGCGGCTGTGGGCATTCCGCGGATCGCGATACCAATGCAGCGGTGAATCTGGCCCGCTGGGGCCAGACCCATCATGATGATCTTCACCTCGATCCCCGGACCCCCAAGCAGCGGGGCCGGGCCAACAATGCCCGCCGACGGGACGGCGCTGACCAGCACCCTTCGCGTGCCGGTGAAACCAGCCCGGATGACGCGGGAACCGACGTTCACACCGTACCCGCGGCCTGAACCGACGACGCCCGAGAAGGGCTGTGCCGAACATCATTGCAGTTCGACACGCTTTAGACTGTCTCCGTGACGTCCGGGCTTACTCACGCGGTCGATACCGTCGAGCAGGCCGCGGCCACCCCTGATCAGCCGCAACCGTTCCGCGAACTGGGTCTCAAAGACGACGAATATCAGCGGATCCGCGACATCCTGGGACGCCGCCCCACCGACGCCGAGCTGGCGATGTATTCGGTGATGTGGAGCGAGCACTGTTCCTACAAGTCGTCCAAGGTCCACCTGCGGTACTTCGGTGAGACCACCACGGAGGAGATGCGGGCCGGCATGCTGGCCGGCATCGGGGAGAACGCCGGCGTGGTCGACATCGGCGACGGCTGGGCGGTCACCTTCAAGGTGGAATCGCACAACCACCCGTCCTACGTCGAGCCGTACCAGGGTGCGGCCACCGGCGTCGGCGGCATCGTCCGCGACATCATGGCGATGGGCGCTCGACCGGTGGCGGTGATGGACCAGCTGCGATTCGGCGCTGCGGATGCCCCGGACACCCGACGCGTGCTCGACGGTGTGGTGCGTGGCATCGGCGGCTACGGCAACTCGCTGGGCTTGCCCAACATCGGCGGCGAAACCTTGTTCGACGCCTGCTACGCAGGCAACCCGTTGGTCAATGCGCTGTGTGTGGGGGTACTCCGCCAAGAGGACCTGCATCTGGCGTTCGCGTCCGGCGCAGGCAACAAGATCATCCTGTTCGGTGCCCGCACCGGGCTCGACGGCATCGGCGGCGTGTCAGTGCTGGCATCGGAGACCTTTGGCGGCGACGAGTCGGGGTCGGGCCGCAAAAAGCTTCCGTCGGTTCAGGTCGGCGACCCGTTCATGGAGAAGGTGCTCATCGAGTGCTGCCTGGAGTTGTATGCGGCTGGTCTGGTGATCGGCATCCAGGATCTCGGTGGTGCTGGGATAGCTTGTGCGACTTCGGAATTAGCCTCTGCTGGCGACGGCGGCATGCTGGTCGAATTGGACACCGTCCCGCTGCGTACCAAGAACATGACCCCGGCCGAAGTACTCTGCAGCGAGTCGCAGGAGCGGATGTGCGCCGTCGTCGCACCCGAGAACGTGGACGCGTTCATGGCGGTGTGCCGCAAATGGGAAGTACTGGCCACCACGGTCGGCGAGGTCACCGACGGCGACCGGTTGCGAATTACCTGGCATGGCGAGACGGTCGTGGACGTACCGCCACGGACCGTGGCCCACGAGGGACCGGTGTATCAGCGCCCGGTGGCTCGGCCTGACTCGCAGGACGCGTTGAACGCCGACCGGGCCAGCAGCCTGCCCCGACCAGTCACTGGCGATGAGCTACGCGCGACCTTGCTTGCGCTGCTTGGTAGTCCACATCTATGCAGTCGTGCCTTCATCACCGAGCAGTACGACCGCTATGTGCGCGGGAACACCGTGTTGGCCGAACACGCCGACGGCGGAGTGCTACGCGTCGACGAGTCCACCGGCCGGGGCATCGCGCTGTCCACCGACGCGTCGGGGCGTTACACGCTGCTGGACCCCTACACCGGCGCCCAGCTCGCGCTGGCCGAGGCTTATCGCAACGTCGCCGTCACCGGGGCCACCCCGGTGGCGGTGACGAACTGCCTCAACTTCGGCTCACCGGAAGACCCCGGGGTGATGTGGCAGTTCGCCCAGGCGGTACGCGGTTTGGCGGATGGCTGTGCGGCCCTGGGCATTCCAGTGACCGGCGGCAACGTCAGCTTCTACAACCAAACGGGGTCGACCGCGATACTGCCTACCCCGGTGGTCGGCGTACTGGGCGTGATCGATGACGTCGCCCGGCGCATTCCAACGGCGATGGGTACCGAGCCGGGCGAGACACTGATGCTGCTGGGCGACACCCGCGACGAATTCGACGGATCAGTCTGGGCGCAGGTGACTGCCGACCATCTGGGCGGACTGCCGCCCGCGGTTGACCTGGCCCGCGAGCGACTCCTTGCCGATGTACTTAGCGCGGCGTCCCGAGACGGATTGGTGTCTGCAGCCCACGACCTGTCCGAAGGCGGCCTGGCGCAGGCCGTGGTGGAGTCGGCCCTCGCAGGTGAAACTGGTTGTCGCATTGTGCTTCCGGAGGATGAAGATCCGTTTGTCATGTTGTTCTCCGAGTCGGCGGGCCGGGTGCTGGTAGCCGTGCCGCGCACTGAGGAGAGTCGCTTCCGCGCGATGTGCGAGGCGCGTGGCCTGCCGGCCACTCGCATAGGTGTCGTCGACCAAGGTTCGGACGCGGTGGAGGTTCAGGGTCTGTTCACCGTGTCCCTGGCAGAGCTGCGCAGCACATCTGAAGGAGTGCTGGCCGCACTGCTTCGATGACTGTCGAACCTCGCCAACGTCATCCGTTGGTGGTGTGGGCGTGGAGCCTGCTGCGGCTGAAGTTCGTCGGGATCGCGTTCGGCGCGTTGTTCTTCTGTCTGTCTTTGACGCCGTCGCTGCTGCCGCGGGACTGGGTCTTCCAGGGTC
>NZ_JBATXN010000082.1:0-3999 GCF_049673265.1 Mycobacterium sp.
TCGTCTCGCTGTTGGCGAACACCTCGACGGTGGCCAAACAGCTCACCGGGCTGGTGCACGACAACGAAAGCAAGTTGGCGCCCACGCTCGAGAAACTGAACTCGGTGACCGCGATGCTGGAAAAGAACCGCGACAACATCAACAAAGCACTGCCCGGCCTCGCGAAATTTGAGATCACGGTGGGTGAGGCCATCTCCAGTATGTACGCCTACTCAGCGTTCGCTCCGAACGCCGCTCTTCCGGAACTCTTCGGGCCGTTCCTGGATTACCTCTGGGGATTCCGTACCTTCGACACCGCGCGTGGTCCAGGTTTCCCGTCACCGGTACCGCGGTCGTTGGTGCCGCAACTGTACAACGGCATTCCGCCGTGCCCTTACTGTACGTTGGGCGGACGGATCGGAGGGGGGCAATGATCTCCCGGATGCCGCGGATCCCACGTAACAGGCTCACCGCAATTGCGGCGGTCGTCCTGGCCGCGCTGATTGTCGCCGGCACCGGACTGATTGTGCGTGACGTGTTCTTTGGGCCACGGACCATAACCGCGTACTTCACCACCGCCACAGCGATTTACCCGGGCGATCAGGTACGCGTCTCCGGTGTCAAGGTCGGCACTATCAAGTCGATCCAGCCCGCGGGCACGCAGGCCAAGTTGACCCTCAAGGTCGACCACGGCGTGCCGATTCCGGCCGACGCAAAAGCGGTCATCGTCACCCAGAATCTGGTGGCTGCCCGCTACGTCCAACTCACTCCCGCCTACCGCACTAGCGGCCCAGTCATGGCCGACGGAGCGGTGATACCCGTGCAACGCACGGCCGTGCCGATCGAGTGGGACGAGGTGAAGACCCAATTGATGCGGCTGGCAACGGATTTGGGCCCAAATGCCAAAGTGTCTACACCGGCGATATCGCGGTTCGTTGACAGCGCCGCCAATGCGCTACAGGGCAATGGCGACAAGCTGCGGCAAACACTCGCTCAATTGTCAGGGGTGGGGCGCATCCTCGCCAACGGCAGCGGCAACATCGTCGACATCATCAAGAATCTGCAGACCTTCGTTACCGCACTGCGCGACAGCAACGTCCAAATTGTGCAGTTCAACGACCGGCTTGCCACCCTCACCAGCGTGGTCAACGACAGCAAATCCGACTTGGACGCGGCGCTGACCGATCTGTCGACCGCGGTAGGTGAAGTGCAGCGATTCATCGCCGAAACCCGCGACCAAACCAGCGAACAGGTTGCCCGATTGGGCGATGCCCTCCAGCCTATCGTCGATCAGCACATGGCTCTGGAGAACGTCTTGCACGGCGCGCCGAACGCCATCGGCAACTTCTTCAACGACTACAACGCCGACACCGGAACTATTGTGGGCGGGTTCGGGCTCATGAACGAGGCCAATCCGACGTGGGCCGGCATGCTTTTTCCGCTACCCGTCCCCGGCTGCACGATGTTGGAAACCGTCGAGAGCGTCACCGCCGTCGAATCGGGCAAGCTGTGCGCGCTGTTTATGGGTCCCGGGATGCGGCTGACCAGCTACAACAACGTGCCGTTCCCCATCAACGCGTTCCTCCAGAAGTCGGTGGACCCGGCCAACGTGGTGTACAGCGAACCGCGCCTCGCACCGGGCGGCGAGGGTCCGAAGCCCGGGCCGCCCGAGCAGCCGCCCGCCATCTCGGCGTGGACCGGACTGAACGGTGACTCGGTGGTACCCGGCCCGGCACCGTCGGTTCCGCTGCCGCGGATACCGGGCGCGGCGATGCCGCTGCCGCCGCCGCCGTCGACACCAGAGCCCCCGCCACCGCTGCTGCCGGCGGAAGGGGCACACCCATGATGGGCTGGCTGCCGGTCCGCCGGATACTCGCCATCGGATTCTGCGTGGCCCTGACCGCCACCGGGTGCGCCTTCCACGGCCTCAACTCGCTACCTTTGCCCGGCCCATCGATGGCCCGCGGAGGGGGCGCCGACATCTATCACGTCGAGCTGGCGAATGTCCTGACGATGGAGTCGAATTCGCCGGTGATGATGGACGATGTCGTGGTCGGCAGCGTAGGCCCGATGAAGGTCGCCCGCGACCCGGAGAAAGGTTGGATTGCCAACGTCGAGATCTCGGTGAAGCGCGACGTGCACATTCCCGCGAACGTGGTGGCCAGCGTCGGTCAGACCAGCCTGCTGGGCTCCATGCATGTGGAGCTCAACCCGCCGCTGGGCCAACCCGGTACCGGGCGGCTGCGCCCGGGTGCCACCATCCCGCTGAATCGGTCGTCGATCTATCCCTCGACGGAGCAAACCCTGTCGTCGCTGTCGCTGGTCGTCAACGGCGGCGGGCTGGGGCAGATCGGGGAGATCATCCACAATTTCAGCGCCGCGCTGTCCGGGCGTGCGGGCGATGTGCGCGATTTGCTTAATCGGCTGGACAATTTCGTGGGGACGCTGGATGCGCAGCGGGACAACATCGTTACGTCGATCCAGGCGCTGAACCGGCTTGCCGAGACATTCGCAGGACAGCGCGACGTTCTGACCGAGGCGCTGCGCAAGGTGCCGCCCGCGCTCGAGGTGTTCATCAAGGAGCGGCCGCGCTTGACTGCGGCTTTGGATCACCTGCGCGTTTTCAGCAACACTGCCACCGGGCTGATCAACAACACTCAGGCTGACTTGGTCAAGAATCTGAAAAACCTGGAGCCGACCATCCGCGCGCTCGCCGACGTCGGGCCGGGGCTTGGCTTCGCGCTCGCGGCGTCGACGGTCTTCCCGTTGAACCAGAACTTCGTCGATCGAGCCGTTCGCGGTGACTACTTCAACCTGAATTTTCAGTTCGACTTCACTATTCCCAAACTCAAGAACAGCCTGCTGCTTGGGACGCACTGGGGACAACTTGGGGAACAGCAGGTAGCCGCGCCCGGGGAGCCGTATTACCTGAATTACACCTATGATCCACTGCGCCCTGGCGTTGCACAGGCGCCTGGTCCCGTGGCACCGCCGCTGCCCGGCCCGCCGCAGCCGCCTGGCGTTCCGCCGGCTGGTCCCCAAGCTCCGCCGCCCGGACCTGCTCAGCCGAATCTCCAATTCAGCGCTCCGCTACCGGGACCCGCGGCCCCGCCCCCGGGGTTTGGTCCCTTACCGGGTCCCGCGGCTGCGCCGCCAGCCCCAGCGCCGGCCGGACCGAATCCTGCTCCGCCACCGGGGATCCCGCCGACAGGAGGGAGCGGATAGATGCTGACGCGTTTCGTGCGGATTCAGTTGGCGATTTTCGCGATCGTCGGGATCATCGGGATCACCGCGATGGTCCTCTTCTACATCCAGCTCCCAACTCTGCTGGGCATCGGTCGCATGACGGTCACCCTTGAGCTGCCGGCCACCGGTGGCTTGTACCGGTTCTCCAATGTGACCTACCGCGGAGTGCAGGTCGGCAAGGTTACTGCGGTGGCGCTCACGGCCAACGGCGCCAAAGCAACGCTGTCGCTTAACACCTCATCCAAGATCCCGGATGACTTCAAAGCGTGTCCAGAGCGCCCTGGTCCCGCTGAGCAGTGCGGTGCGTATGTGCTGAGCGTCTCCGCGGTGGGCGAGCAGTATGTGGACTTGCGGCCACGAACCGATTCGGCGCCGTATCTGCGCAACGGGTCGGTTATTGCCATGCGTGACACCACGATTCCACAAGCGGTCGGACCGATGCTCGATCAGGTGAACGCCTTGATCAAAAGCCTTCCCAAAAACAAAATCGGTCAATTGCTCGACGAATCATTCCAAGCCTTCAACGGCGCCGGATACGATCTGGGATCGTTGTCCGACTCGACGTCACGAATCTCCGCCGACGCCAACAGCGTTGTCGACCGCACCCGAACCCTGACCGAAGACACTGGGCCGCTGTTGGATTCGCAGGCGAAGACCGCTGACTCCGTCCGCGCCTGGGCGCGTAGCCTGGCAGGGATCTCCGATGTGGTGGCGACCGACGATTCCCGGCTTCGCACGTTGCTGCAAAATGGACCGGGCGCCGCGGACGAGGCG
>NZ_JBATXN010000083.1:0-7148 GCF_049673265.1 Mycobacterium sp.
GTTACCAGTTCGGCGATGTGGACGCCCACGGCGCGCTCATCCGGGCCCAGGCCGCGTCGTTGGAAGCCGAGCACCAGGCCATCGTGCGCGATGTGCTGGCTGCCGGTGACTTCTGGGGCGGCGCCGGTTCGGTGGCCTGCCAGGAGTTCATCACGCAGTTGGGTCGCAACTTCCAGGTCATCTACGAACAAGCCAACGCTCACGGCCAGAAGGTGCAAACCGCAGGCAACAACATGAACACCACCGACAATGCAGTCGGAGGCAGCTGGGCCTAATTCCCGCGACCACTGTGGCCCGCACACCAAAAGGTGTGTGGGCCACAGTATTTTCCGGCTATCGACCATACGCGGAGACTTAGCCGAAGCATGTTGTGCCTGTTGGCTATTCGAGAAGCGACGGCGACTACGAGCCCACCGCTACACAAGCGCCAAGGATTGTGGTCGACGCGTAGTTAGCGGCGTTGGCCAAGTGATTATCAGTCGGCGTGTAGGTGGGCAGCGACACAACGAACGCGCGGCGGTACTGGGCGGAAAGGTTGGCAAAATCCTGCCAGATCGCGTTATCGCTTTGCCGGCCAATCTGTTCCATTGTGCTGGCGAACGCGTTCATCACCGGGGCAACCGCATAGTTGACGGCCTTCTGTTCGCGGTTCCAGTAGATCGCCGGGACGTTAGGATCCAGCTTCTGCCAGTCGGCGGTGTTTTTGCCGAACTGATCTAACGACGACTTCCAGTCGCCGCAGGCAGAATTAGCACTAGTCAGAAAAGGCTGTGGGTTAGCGGGATTGCCAACGGGGGCGATGTCCGAGGGCTGCGACGAAGGCTGCACCAAGGGACCCCGCGCCGCCGCGGAGCCGTCGGAAATGGCGGCGCAGATCGCTCCCAAAGCAGACGACGCGCTATTCGCGGTACCCGCCAGGGTGTTATCGGCAGGCGTGTACTTGGGCACACGTTCGGCGTACGCGCGGGCGTAAGCAATGAACTGCTGGTACAGCTCGCGCATTACGCGATGCGGTGTCAACTTGACCAAGCCGACGGTTTGCGCCGCGGCACCGCGCATCGACTGCGCAGCCGCGATGTATTGCGCACGTAGCTTGGGTGTCCACGCCGAGGCCGGAACCGATCGGTCTCGCTCGTTCCACAGGCCCGTGCCGCTGCTGGCAAGCTCGTTGTTGATCCCTGTCCATGCTATGCAGCTTGGATCCTCGGTGATAACGGCGATCGGCCCGGTGTCTTTGGCGCTGGCCACCCCGGCCGCTGAGTCCGGTGCCGAACCCAGGTCGGAGCGAGGCCCGCTCGGTGTCCCAGAGCCGCCGCCGCCGAAAAGCAACACCACAGCCACGACTGTCGCCAGGACAGCCACCACCCCCACCGCGCCCATGGCCCACTTGAGGTTTTTGTTGTTGGTGGGGCCGTCGGATTCAGACGTCACGATGGTCCAGCTTAAATGACAACCGGCTCACCGCAGGCAAATTGGCGAGACGGGCGTCGACGAGTGCGGCCGCGGTCAGGACGCGGCAGGGCTTGACAGGGGCTCGAACAAGCGTTCGAATAGTGTATGCGATGGGACGGCCAGAGCATCGAGGTCGATGACGGCGCGCTGCCCGGATTGGGGCGCATCGGTTTCGTCCGCAGCGTGCAGACACCGCAGTTCGACGGCATCACCTTTCATGAGGTCTTGTGCAAGTCCGCGCTCAACAAGATTCCCGATGCCGCCGCGTTGCCGTTTAACTACACCGTCAACGGATACCGCGGTTGTTCGCACGCCTGCCGCTACTGTTTCGCCCGGCCCACCCACGAATACCTGGAGTTAAACTGCGGCAACGACTTCGACACCCAGATCATCGTGAAGACGAACGTCGCTGACGTACTACAGCGAGAGCTGCACCGAAGATCGTGGCGCCGCGAGACTGTCGCGTTGGGCACCAACACCGATCCCTATCAGCGCGCCGAGGGGCGCTATGCGTTGATGCCGGGCATCATCGGTGCGCTCGCCGGGTCGGGCACGCCGCTGTCGATCCTGACCAAAGGCACGCTGCTGCGTCGTGACCTGCCGCTGATCGCCGACGCTGCCGGGCATGTGCCGGTCAGCGTCGCCGTCTCGCTCGCAGTCGGTGATCCGCAGCTGCACAAGCAGGTCGAGCCGGGTACCGCGTCCCCGCAAGCCCGGCTCGGCTTGATCTCCGCGATCCGCGACGCCGGCTTGGACTGCCACGTGATGGTGGCGCCGGTGCTGCCCTACCTGACCGATTCTGTCGAGCACCTCGACGGTCTGCTGCGCCAAATCGCATCAGCGGGCGCCACCGGTGTCACGGTGTTCGGGCTGCACTTGCGCGGATCGACCCGTGGCTGGTTCATGTCCTGGCTGGCGCGCACCCACCCGCAGCTGGTCGGGCGGTATCGCGAGTTATACCGGCGCGGAGCGTATTTGCCGCCGTCCTACCGAGAGGATCTACGGGCGAAGGCCGCACCGCTGATCGCCAAATACGCGCTGGGCCGCGATCAGCGACGATTCGAGGCCGCCCCGGCGCAGCAGGTGCCCGAGGCGACGCAGCCGACGCTGTTTTGAGTCAGCCGAGGTTCGGTTCGCGGAAGGTGTCGCACTGGTTGGGGTCACCGGTTTGGTAGCCGACGGTGAACCAGTGCTGCCGCTGCTCCGACGAGCCGTGTGTCCACGACTCGGGATTGGTGTGGCCGGTTGCGGACCGCTGAATCCGGTCGTCCCCGACTGACGCCGCCGCCGACAGCGCGTCTTGAATATCCTTGTCGCTCAGCGGTTCCAGATACGGAACCCCGGTGCCTTCCTGCTTGACGGTCGAGGCGTAGTGCGCCCAGACCCCGGCGTAGCAATCGGCCTGCAATTCGGTGCGGACGCCGTTGCCGCCGGCGCCCTGCGCGCCCTGCTGCGCGCGGCCAAGGATCCCTTGCAGGTCCTGCACGTGATGGCCGAACTCGTGGGCAACCACGTACTCCTGCGCCAATTGTCCATTGCTGGAACCGAATCGGTCGTGCAGCACGTCAAAGAACCCGGTGTCGAAGTAGGCGGTCTTGTCCACCGGGCAGTAGAACGGCCCGACGTCGGTGCTGGCGGGTCCGCAGCCAGTGTTGACGTGGTCGGTGAACAGTCGCACCCGAGGGCGGGTGTAGCCGCGCATCAACTGCTTCCACACCCCGTCGAATGAGTTGCCGGTCGCCACCACACGGCATTGCACGTATTTGTTGGCGTCGGCCCCGGTGCGGCACTGGTTCAGGTCGAAGCCCGGTGCCACGTCCTGGCTGTTGGTCATCGGCAGCTGGTTCGTCACTTTGCCGGGATCGACGCCGAGCAGCAGCGCGACGACGAGAAACAACAGTCCGCCCAGTCCGCCGCCGATCGCCATGATCCGCCCGCCTCCGCCGCCGGATGCCGACGTCGTGCTGGTGTCGATCTGCATACCCTCGTTGAAGGTCATTCGCGTTCTCCGTTGCGTGTCTGTCGCGGCTCGTGACCCGGCGAGATCAGCTTCGCACACTGTGATTCAGACGTGCCCGTGGTTGCGAAGTTCTCGCTTGCGCACTGGGCGTTCGGCAATTTCGGTAAAACTCACCCCTGACGCTTTCGCGGTAGACAACTCCGCCATTTGCGGCTCGTAAGGAGTCTGACCAGCGGCGCCGGGGGCGCCATCGCGTGGGCGCCTCCTGAAAACAACAGGTTATATTCTGAGAAAATCATGGCGACACGCTGCGGGTTTTCTCAGCTGCCAGGTTATTTGGGGCCTTCGAGAGATTGGAGTCTCCATGCGCCACAACAGATCGCGCGCCATGTTTGTCGGTCTGAGCGCGTCTGCAGGTGTCCTCGCTGCCGCGGCAATGATGTCGGCGGCCACCGCACCGACCGCGCACGCCGACGATTTCAGCACCATCCTCGCCGACGTCCAGGGCACGGAGGCTATTGCTGCGAGCGCTTTCACGGCCGCCTCTACGGATTTCGGCAACGGTGATTCTGCGGACGGTCTGACGCAGCTTTTCGTGGGTCTCGACGACGACTTGGTGGGAGTCCCGGATGAGCTTCAAGTTGGTTTGATCGACGCAGCCACCGGGTCAACCCTTTTCCCGGCCAACTCCTTCGACTTCACCTTCGCTACCCCTGCGACCTTCGCCGCCGCCGTGACAGAAGCGCAGAATTTCTACACCGAAGGCAGCACCCTGGCGACCACCATCGCGGGTCTGCCCGCGAACGACTTCGCCGACGCTGCGCTCGACAACGCGCTATCCACCTTCTACCAGTGGATTCTCCCCGACCAGATTCTGACTATCGGCCAGTTCTAGTTACCCCGGCCCGTCGCTGGCCGCCGCAAATAGCGGCACCAGCACGTCGCTGATCGGCGTGTCGATTCCGTGGCCACGCGCCTTGCGGATGATCACCCCGTTGCGAATGTCCCACTCCTGCGGGCGCCCGGCCTCGCGGTCGGCCAGCATCGAGGTGCCCATATCGGTGGGCGCCTGGCGGAACATATCGACCAGCTCGTCGACGACGTCGTCACCGAGCTTGGCGCCCTCGGCCCGGGCGACCGCCGCGCACTCGGCAACGTATCGGCGCGATATCGCGGCCACGTCGTCGCGGTGAAACATTCCCGAGCGCCGCCCGGTCAGCACCATCAATCCGGCCAGCGCGTTCACCAGCAGCTTGCGCCAGGCCGCGGTGGTGAAGTCCGGGTCGCACTCCACCGTGCACCCGGCGCCGTTCAACAACTCCGCGACCCTGGCCGCGGCGGCCCCGTCGGGCAGCACCAGCCGAACGTCGGTGCGTAACCGTACCCACCCTTGCGGCGCAGTCTCGGCGCCGTACCAGACGATGCCCGGTAACACCGTCGACGACGGGCAGTGCGGCTGGACCTGCTCGACCTGCTCGACACCGTTTTGCAGCACGACGACGGTGGTGTGCTCATCACACAGCCGGGCCAGCCATCGGCCTCCATCAGCGTTCTGGGTGGCTTTGATCGCCAGCAGGACCACCCCGACCGGGCCGCTGACCTCACCGGGGTCGGTGCACACCGGACCGGGCACCACGATCGGGTCGCCCCCGTCGGGCCGCAGTTCGATCTGTGCTCGCGGCGTCCGCCCGCACACCAGCACCTGATGACCGGCGGCGTATAGGTAGGCCGCGACCGTCGTACCGACAGCACCCGGACCGACGACTGCAATATCCATGGTGATACTTGAAATTACCCGCCTCGCGGCGATCGCAAGCGCGGCGTAGCCGGGCGCAGCGGGTCGCCGCTATGAACCTAGACTGTGCGGTCGTGGTACGAAGTCACGCCTCCGGATCATTGCGCGCCGCCGACGCGGGCCAAAAGGTAACGCTGGCCGGATGGGTTGCGCGTCGACGCGACCACGGTGGCGTGATCTTCATCGACCTGCGCGACGCGACGGGGGTGTCGCAGGTTGTGTTCCGCGCCGACGACGTGTTGGGCCAAGCCCACCACCTGCGCGCCGAGTTCTGCGTCGCCGTCGATGGTGTCGTCGAGATCCGCCCCGAAGGAAACGCGAATCCCGAGATCGCGACCGGTGAAATCGAAGTCAACGCAACGTCGCTGACGGTGCTGGGGGAGTGCGCGCCGCTGCCGTTTCAGCTTGACGAGCCTGCCGGCGAAGAAACCCGGCTGAAATACCGCTACCTCGACCTGCGCCGCGACGGCCCGGGCGAGGCAATTCGGTTGCGTTCCAAGGTAAATGCCGCCGCCCGCGGGGTATTGGCCGCGCAGGACTTCGTCGAGATCGAGACCCCGACGATGACACGCTCGACACCGGAAGGCGCCCGCGACTTCTTGGTGCCCGCACGGCTGCAGCCCGGCTCGTTCTACGCGTTGCCGCAAAGCCCGCAGCTGTTCAAGCAGCTGCTGATGGTGGCCGGCATGGAGCGCTACTACCAGATCGCCCGCTGCTATCGCGACGAGGACTTCCGTGCCGACCGTCAGCCGGAGTTCACTCAGCTCGACATGGAGATGAGCTTCGTCGACGCCGACGACGTCATCGCGATCTCCGAGCAAGTGGTCAAGGCGGTATGGGCGTTGATCGGCTACGACGTACCGCTGCCGTTGCCGCGGATCAGCTATGCGGATGCGATGCGACGGTTCGGCTCCGACAAGCCCGACCTGCGATTCTCGCTCGAGCTGGTCGAGTGCACAGACTTCTTCAAAGACACCACATTTCGGGTGTTCCAGGCGCCCTATGTGGGTGCGGTGGTGATGGCTGGCGGAGCATCGCAACCGCGCCGCACGCTGGACGGCTGGCAGGAGTGGGCTAAACAGCGCGGGCACAAGGGTTTGGCGTACGTGCTCGTCGGTGACGACGGCACGCTGGGCGGCCCGGTCGCCAAGAATCTGTCCGACACCGAACGCGCGGGTCTGGCGGACCACGTCGGCGCCCAGCCCGGCGATTGCATCTTCTTCTCGGCGGGGCCAGCCAAGGCGTCGCGCGCGCTGTTGGGCGCCGCGCGCGTGGAGATCGCCCACCGGCTCAACCTGATCGACCCCGGCGCCTGGGCGTTCACCTGGGTGGTGGACTTTCCGTTGTTCGAGGCGGCCGACGAAGCCACCGCCGCCGGTGATGTCGCGGTGGGTAGCGGCGCGTGGACCGCGATGCATCACGCCTTCACCGCGCCCAAGCCGGAATCGGAGGACACCTTCGACACCGACCCGGGCAGCGCGCTGGCCGATGGCTACGACATCGTCTGCAACGGCAACGAGATCGGCGGCGGCTCAATTCGTATCCACCGCCGCGACATTCAACAACGGGTGTTCGCGATGATGGGCATCGGCGCAACCGACGCGCAGGAGAAGTTCGGATTCTTGCTCGACGCCTTCACTTTCGGTGCGCCGCCGCACGGTGGGATCGCGTTCGGTTGGGATCGGATCGTCGCGCTGTTGGCGGGCACCGATTCCATCCGCGAGGTCATCGCTTTCCCGAAGTCCGGTGGCGGTGTCGACCCGCTGACCGACGCGCCGGCGCCCATTACCGCCCAGCAGCGCAAGGAGTCGGGCATCGACGTCGTGCCCGATGCGCACCGAGATCGACGCTAGGGGGCGCCGGAATAGACGGGCGGGTCGGGCAGGTTGACGGGGCATGACCCAACAGATCCCGGACGCCGAAACGATCAAGGCGTTCAAC
>NZ_JBATXN010000084.1:0-3194 GCF_049673265.1 Mycobacterium sp.
CCCTTTATGAAGCGCTGTTGGCCCGGCTTCCATCCAGCACCAACGCGGTACGTGTTGCGCAGGCGGCCGCAATCATCGGCAGCGTCGTCGATCGCGGCGTGCTGCAATCAGTAGTCGACCTGGGGCAAGACGATATCGACGAGGGAATCGAAGAACTCACCGATAGGCGGATCCTCCAACCGGTTCGGGACGATCTATGGCGCTTCCGCCATGAACTCCTGCGCGAGGTCGCCGCGGAGTTAGTTCCGCCCAGCCAGCAGGGACGGCTGCACGGTCGGATCGGCGACGTACTGGCCGCGACGTGTGCTGCCGGAAATCCCGAATGGGCATCGGTCGCACACCATTACGAGGAAGCCAGCCGGTACGCCGCCGCAGCGGCCGCGTACGAACAGGCGTCGGCGGTGGCCCGGCACCGCGGCGCACTGGATGAGGCCCGTAATCACCTCATCCGGGCACTGGAGAACATCGAACAATTGGCACCCGGGCCCGAGCGCGACGAATATGAAGTCGCTGTCCGACTGCAGAGCGGATTTCTGGCTACTGTGGCCACCGGGCACGCAAGTCGCGAAGCCGCTGCGGAATTCGAGCGCTGCCTGCAACTGATCGGCGACAACGTGAGTTCTCAGCTGTACGCGACGTTGAGCGCGCTGTGGAGCTACTATTTTGCCCGCGGCGACCTTGACCGAGCGGCACTATTGGGCGAGTCGATACGCTCGCGGCTCGCCGAGATGCCGCCGTCGATGCTTGTCGGGAGCGAACTCCAGTTAGCCGGCCTGGCCTGGTTTCAAGGCGACTTCGCCCGCGCCCGCAGTCTCATCGAGGCTGCCGCGACGGTAGCCGGCGAGATGCCGGGCCCCCAGCTGGAAGGCAACTCGTTCGCGCCTAACGAACCGATCGCGACGCTGTACACCTATCTCGCGACATCCCGGTTCGTGCAAGGCGATTTGGCCGGCGCCGAAGCCGCGCTGGCCCAGACGTATCGGCGATGTGAATCGGTGAGCTTCCCGCATGGCATGTTTAGCCTGGCCTATGGAAAGTCGCTGGAAACGTGGATACGCATCGAAGCGGGCCAACTCGACCGGGCCGCAGAGCTGGTCGCAGAACTTGCAGACCTAGGCAAGCAGTACGGCTTTGATGAATGGGTAATGGTGGCCGCAACGCAGGGAGCCACCGTGCGGTCGTTGGCTGCGGTTGCCGACGACAATCCTGATCCCGCAACGCTGCAGACGCATATCGACGCGATGACCACCGTCGTGCAGACCTGGCGCGCCTACGACCTGAAGGTCTTTCTGGTTTGCTACGACGCAGTCCTGGCGCGCCTGCTCACCGCCGCGGGGCAACAAGACGCCGCGCGCGATCGTGTAGGCATTGCATTGAAGCTCGCGGACGAGACCGGAATGCATTTCTACGACAGCGAGCTGTTGCGCATCCTTGCCCGCACCCGCGACGATCAGAACGCGGGCCATGCTGGCCTTTGCGAGGCCATCGCGTTGGCCCGCGAGCAACACGCGCTGACGTTCGAACTACGAGCCGCGGCAGATGATTTTGGGCTCGTCGGCGAGGCCGCGCGTGCGGCCCTGGCCGAGACGGTCGGCCGTTTCTCATCAGATCAGTCCTGGCCTGAGCTGGCGCGGGCGCGGGCCCTGCTCGGGTGAGCCGGCCCGGGGGTCGGGTGGCCATCCTCGGTGGAGGCATGGCCGGATTGAGTGCCGCCTGGCGACTCAGCGAACCGGGTTGGCGCGACCGTTTCGACTCGATCACCGTCTATCAGCGCGGCTGGCGACTCGGCGGCAAGGCAGCATCCAGTCGTGGACAGAACGGGCGGATCGAGGAACACGGCCTGCACGTATGGCTGGGCTCCTACGAGAACGCCTTTACGATGCTTCGCCAGTGCTACGCCGAACTGGACCGGGCCACCACCGATCCGCAAGCGCCGATCCGCAGCTGGGAACAGGCCATGATCCCGTCCGACAGCCTTGCCCTGGCCGATCGGAGGCAACACGACTGGTCGGTCTGGCTGGGCGGGTTCGCCCGCAACGACGAATTGCCCGGCGAGCCAGATGCAAACGTCCCCGAGCTAACCGTTGTCGGATTCCTGCGCCGCGCACTGCAACTGATACTCGATTTCGCTGACTCGCTGGGTAAAGCACCAACAAGTGTTCTGGTGCTATCCACGTCGCCCGACCCACACGCGGATGTCGGGGCTATCGAGGCGCTCCGGCGCGCTGTGACAGCCACACTGGCCGCCATGTCCGATCCCTCGCAACGGGCCCAAAGCGCCTCCCTAGACGCCGTTCTCAACGCCATCCACGTCGGCCTCGACGATCGGCACCCCGACCGCAAGCGGGTATGGCTGTTGCTCTCACTGGTGACGGCTACTGTGCGGGGTCTGATTTTTGACAACCTGGTCACGAACCCGCTCGGATTTCGGGCGATCAACGACGAGGACTTCGGCGACTGGATCCTGCGTCACGGCGCTCACCCCGATGTGCTCGAATTCCCATTGGTCCGTGGACTTTACGACATGGTGTTTGGCTATCGCGACGGCGACCGAAGCCAGCCCGCGTTCGGCGCTGGATTGGCCGTGCTGTGGACGGGCAACATGCTGTTCGGTTACAAGGGCGCGCTGTTTTGGAAGATGACCGCCGGAATGGGCGACGTTGTGATCGCGCCGCTGTATCAAGTCCTCCGGCGGCGCGGTGTCCGGTTCGAGTTTTTCCATCGCCTCGATGCGTTGCACCTCGACCCCACGCATCGCAGCATCGAGGCGATCACCATGGGCCGGCAGCTCCGACTCGCGGACGGCGTCGACCAGTACGCGCCGCTGGTCGAAGTAAGCGGCCTTCCCGCCTTCCCGAATGCGCCGGTGGCCGCCCAGATTGACCCGCACACCGACATTGGTTGTCTGGAATCGCATTTCGGAAAGCGGGACGACGCCGAAACACGGTTGCTGCGCAGCGGCATCGATTTCGACCACGTCGTCCTCGCGGTGTCGCTGGGCATGGTCGAGATCGTGGCCGGCGAGCTCATCGCGGATAGCGCTGAATGGCGGGACATGACGGCACACGTCCGCACAGTGGCGACCCAGGCCTTCCAGATCTGGCTCCGGCCGGACGAGGAGTCGCTCGGCTGCAAGAGGCCCGGTGCGACCGTCAGTGCCTACCTACCGCCATTCGATACCTGGTCCTCGATGC
>NZ_JBATXN010000085.1:0-2625 GCF_049673265.1 Mycobacterium sp.
ACCGCCTGCACGGCCTTACGCTGTCCGACGACGCGCTTGCCCAGCTCGTCTTCCATCCGCAGCAGCTTGGCCGTCTCGCCTTCCAGCAGCCGACCCGCCGGGATACCCGTCCACGCCGACACCACGTCGGCGATGTCGTCGGGTCCGACTTCCTCTTTGAGCATGACGTTCTCGCGGGCCTCGGCCTGCGGCAGCGCCGCGTCGAGCTTCTTCTCCACCTCGGGGATGCGCCCGTAACGCAGCTCGGCGGCCTTGGCCAGGTCGCCGTCGCGCTCGGCGCGCTCGGACTCCCCGCGCAACGTCTCCAGCTGCTCCTTGAGCTCACGAACGACGTCGATCGCGTTCTTCTCGTTCTGCCAGCGCGTGGTCAGCTCGGCCAGCTTTTCCTTTTGGTCTGCTAGCTCAGAGCGCAGCTTCTCCAGCCGCTCCTTGGACGCCTCGTCTTGCTCCTTCGCCAGCGCCATCTCTTCGATCTCGAGGCGACGGACCAGGCGCTCGACCTCGTCGATTTCGACGGGCCGCGAGTCGATCTCCATCCGCAACCGGCTGGCGGCCTCGTCGACCAGGTCGATGGCCTTGTCCGGCAGGAAGCGGGCGGTGATGTAGCGGTCGGACAGCGTGGCCGCGGCGACCAGTGCGGAGTCGGTGATGCGCACCCCGTGGTGCACCTCGTAGCGGTCTTTCAGACCACGCAGAATGCCGACGGTGTCTTCGACCGACGGTTCGCCGACGAAGACCTGCTGGAAGCGCCGCTCCAGCGCGGCGTCCTTCTCGATGTGCTTGCGGTACTCGTCGAGCGTGGTGGCGCCAACCAGCCGCAGTTCGCCGCGGGCCAGCATCGGCTTGATCATGTTGCCGGCGTCCATCGCCGATTCACCGGTCGCACCGGCCCCGACGATGGTGTGCAGCTCGTCGATGAACGTGATGATCTGCCCGGCAGAGTTTTTGATGTCGTCCAGCACGGCCTTGAGGCGTTCCTCGAACTCGCCGCGATACTTGGCGCCGGCCACCATCGAGCCCAGGTCCAGGCTGATGACGGTCTTGTCGCGCAGGCTCTCGGGCACGTCGCCGGCGACGATGCGCTGCGCCAGGCCCTCGACGATCGCGGTCTTGCCGACGCCGGGCTCACCGATCAGCACCGGGTTGTTCTTGGTGCGACGAGAAAGCACCTGCACGACGCGGCGAATCTCGTTGTCCCGACCGATGACTGGGTCGAGTTCGCCTTCGCGGGCGCGGGCGGTCAGGTCGGTGGAGTACTTCTCCAGCGCCTGATAGGTGGCCTCGGGGTCGGCGCTGGTGACTCGCGCGCTGCCGCGCACCTTGACGAACGCGTCGCGCAACGCCTGCGGTGAGGCACCATGTCCGGTCAGCAGCTTGGCGACGTCGGAGTCGCCGGTGGCCAGGCCGACCATCAGGTGCTCGGTGGAGACGTATTCGTCGTCCATCTCGGTGGCCAGTTGCTGGGCGGTGGTGATGGCCGCGAGCGATTCACGCGACAGCTGCGGTTGCGAGCTGGCCCCGCTGATCTGCGGCAGCCGCTCGACCAGGTGCTGGGCTTCGGTGCGGATAGTGGCGGGCTCGACACCGACAGCCTCCAATAGCGGCGCGGCGATCCCGTCGTTCTGTGTCAGCAGCGCCAACAGCAGATGAGCGGGCCTGATCTCGGGGTTGCCGGCGGCAGTCGCCGCCTGCAGGGCCGATGTCAGGGCTGCCTGCGCCTTGGTTGTCGGGTTAAAAGAGTCCACTCCGGACCTCCATTCAGGGTCTAAATGGGGTTGGCAAAATGCTTGTCGCGATGTTCAACGCCGTCAAGGTTGAGTCTGTTCCGCTCAACTCTACCGAATTTCGACGGACTCCCGCCAAACTGAGATACGACGAAAGGTGGCATCGAATGCTGGCAATCAACGAAGACGGGCCGGTACTGCGGGTCGAACTGAACCGCCCTGAGTCGCTCAACGCGCTCGACGACGACGCGCTACTGGAGGTGGCGGATCTCTATACCCGGCTTCAGCAGCGGTTCGACCTGAAGGCGGTTGTGCTCGGCGGGCGTGGCCGCGCGTTCTGCGCCGGCGCCGATCTCCGCAACCCACCCGGATTTGCGGGCAACAGCGGCCGCGAGCGCCGCTACCACTCACAGATCGGCTACCGTGCCTGCCAGGCCATCGCCGACTGCGAAGTGGTGACGATCGCGCGGCTGCATGGGCATGTCATCGGCGGCGGATTCGCGCTCGCGCTGGCCTGCGACTTCCGCGTCGCCGCCACCGACACCGTGTTCAGGCTGCCCGAGGTCGACATCGGTGTGCCGATGACCTGGGGCACAGTACCTCGCCTGATCGCCGAGGTCGGTGCCGCGAGAGCACGCGAGATTGTGCTGCTCGCCGACCCGATCGACGCCCAGACTGCGCACCGCATTTCGCTCGTCCATCGATTGGCAGAACCCGACGAGCTTGACGGCACAACACAGGCACTCGTCGATGTCATCGTCGCCAAACCCGACTACGCGCTGCACGCCAGCAAAACGCAGTTTCGTGCATACAGCCGCCCGTCGGGCGATCCCACGTTCGCCGACGGCGACCTGGTCAGCCTCTCCACACGCTTCAATGCCGCGCGTGAGGCCCCGGACCC
>NZ_JBATXN010000086.1:0-11228 GCF_049673265.1 Mycobacterium sp.
GGCCGGCACTACTCCGGCCGCACAGCTCGGACCGCCGCCGACTCCGTCGGCCAGTACCGTTCCCGCATCGTCGGCGACTTCGCCGCCCGTGCCCGCGGCCCCGGCGGATGCGGCGGGCGGAGCTCGAGGCGGAATGGCTGGCATGCCGATGGTGCCGCCGGGCGCGATGGCCGGCGCCGGCGGATCGGGAAGCGACAGCAAGCCCGACACCAAACGCGTTGTGGCGCCGTCGGTCAAGAACGGCGCACCGGTGCAAGGACGCATCGTCGCTCCACCGACTGCGCCGGAGGTGGTGAAGCGGGTGGCGGGTAAGCCCGTCGCCTCCCGGCGAATAGTCGCCCCCGACCAGAATCCCGACGACGACGAAGGCGACGCCACGCGCTGATGCCCGTCTTCGTCCGCAAGCTTTTCGGCATCGGCAAGCTGCCGTCCGACGTGCGTGCCAAGGTCCAGAGGGAGGGGCTGATCTACTTCGCCGATTACGTCGCAGTCACCCGACGATTCAGCGGCGCGATCCCGGGTCTGCGTTCGACGCACAGCGTCGCCAGCTACGTCGGGTCGGTGGCGGTGACAAGACAACGCGTGCTGGCGACCTTGTCGTCGCTCCCCAAACTGGCCGGCCCCACCGTCGACGTCCGTTGGGACGCGCCGCAGTCCGGGGCGGCGACCGTAGACCTCTCCTCGGCGGGCCTGCAAGTTGATATCGACGTCAGTCAGGTGGACGAGTCATTCACCGGACATCTGTCACTGCACTACAAGATCGCACTTCCCGGCGACGTCCTCGCCGGGCTACCGCGCCGATCGCTGAATTTCGACATGCCACCGGAATACGTTTTCCGCGCGGTCGGGGTTACCTACCGGCCGTGACGGTCAGTGCCGCGGCCAGGCACGCGACGTCGCCGACAAGTCGGGCCACGGCGGACGGCGCACCACTGCCACACAGGCGAGCACCGCTGCTATCAGGCCGGTAATCACCCCGATCAGCGCGATCCGGTTCTCGTCGACCGCCGCAACCCACTTCACGGTGCCGCCGTGGATGACGAACACACCGACCGGGGTCGAGGTGCCGGCGCGGACCTTGGCGACGGTGATGATCGTGCCGCCATCCACTGTCTTATAGGGCTCGCCGTAGACGCGTCCGCGAGTGCCGTTGGTGGGCAATTCGTCGAGTGAATCAGGAATTTTCATGGGGCCGATCCCTTTCGCCGAAGCCAGTCTGGCAGACACGTTGGGCCTCGGTTCGCCGCTTCGCGCACGACGGTTCCTACGATGGCTATGTGGGCGATCACGCGTTTACTCCGCAGGAGCGGCAAGCGGTGTACCGCGTGATCTCCGAACGACGCGACATGCGCCGGTTCGTGCCGGGCAGCACCGTGCCGGAGGAAGTCATGGCGCGGGTGCTGCAGGCCGCGCATGCCGCGCCCAACGTGGGACTGATGCAGCCGTGGCGGTTCATCCGAATCACCGACGATTCGCTACGACGACGCATCCACGCCCTGGTCGACGAGGAGCGGCTGCTCACCGCTGACGCACTGGGCCAACGGGCGCAAGAGTTTTTAGCGCTGAAGGTCGAAGGCATCCTCGACTGCGCCGAACTGCTGGTGGTCGCGCTGTGCGACGGCAGAGACAGTTACGTCTTCGGCCGTCGCACCATGCCCCAGATGGATCTTGCATCGGTGTCATGCGCAATCCAAAACCTTTGGCTGGCAGCACGATCCGAAGGCCTGGGCATGGGGTGGGTATCGCTGTTCGATCCGACGAGGCTGGCGCCTTTGCTGGCCATGCCCTCGGGTGCCGAGCCGGTGGCGATCCTGTGCGTTGGGCCCGTCCCCGAATTTCCGGATCGACCTTCGCTG
Source organism: Mycobacterium sp. (assembly GCF_049673265.1). Lineage (GTDB taxonomy): Bacteria > Actinomycetota > Actinomycetes > Mycobacteriales > Mycobacteriaceae > Mycobacterium. The sequence goes on from NZ_JBATXN010000086.1 coordinate 1,857, forward strand.
GAATTGGATGGCTGGGCGTTGGGCCGACCGCTCGCCGATTTCGTCTCGGAAAACGGCTGGGGCAGGGAGCCCGACGTCAGCTCATCGCCAGTTGCGCGATGAGCGTCTCGATCGCCGCCGCGGCGCCGGCAGGAACGGGACGCTCCGACTCGGCATCGTGAACGACGGCGGTGGGGACCCCGGCAGCGTTGGCGGCCTCGTCGATGCTCAGTTCGGCCCGGTGCCGCGCCCCGTAGAGCCGCTGCCCCAAAGTGGCCGACGGCGATCGCGCGGCGCGCAACATCAGGTCGTTGTAAGCCCGGCGCACGGAACTAAGAGCGAGCACCACCGACGGCGCACCCCTGGCATTGCGGGCAGCGTTGGACGCCACCGCCTCGAGCTTGCGTAGGTCGGCAAGGATCGGGCTGGCTTTGTCAGCGAACTCGGGCTGCGAGTCGTTGGGTAGCGCGTCTAGCGCCGTAGCGATCGCATGCATGGCGAGCTCGACGGCCTCGGCCATCAACGGGGCCTGGACCGTGTCGGTCAACACCTCGGTCGCTTCGCCGCCGTGGGCCGCTGCACCACCATGCCGGATGCGGGTGATGGTGCCGGGCGGCCAATTCAGCACTTCTTCCAGCTTGGCCAGCGTTCCGCGGCGAGGCCAGCTACGACCTTTCTCGAACGCGATCAGGGTGCCGGCGTTGATGACTTTGTCTCTGGCCAGGCTGCGTTGGGTGATATCGAGTTCACGTCGCCTCGCGGCGACCGCTCGGCCGGCTCGCGCCACATTGGGATCGGTCTCGGCCAGCTCCTCCCACTTTTCGTCGTCATCAGAATCAGCATCGATCGAGGTGACCACTTCTGTCGCTTCGGTCGGATCACTGGGCACGAGGCTCACTGGAATACCATCCGCAGCTCCCAAATGAATAGTCGTTGGACCGGTAATCAGCGCAGAGCTTCGACGCACGCCGTCGACGAACATCCCGTTGGTGCTGGTGTCGAAGGCCTGCCAGCCGTCGCGGCGCGGCTCCAACCGAACGTGCGAGCGCGAGATCCGGTCGTCGTTGACCCGGACTGTCGCCCCGGAGTCTCTGCCGATGACGGCGACGCCGACGACGGGGTCGAGAGTGTGCGATTCAGGTCCGATCCGTACCGCGAGCGTCGGCCCTGGCGCTGACGCAGCCTGGCCAGTTGTCACGGCACGCTCCCTTCAACTGCACATCCACCGCTGCGGCGTTTCCTGCCGCCAGTTCGAAGAGATGCTACATCTTTCCCGCGACGCCTCGTGCCCGCCGGCACGAATAGCGCTTCGCTTTTCCAACGGAATCGGCTCCGACGGCGCTTCGTCGGCCCGATAACCATAGCACTACACGATTGCTATTTAGGCATGTCACAGGCATTTGTGCCTTGCGCGGTGCGGCTCCAGCGACCTAATACGTAGCGTTCTTTCGATAAAACCGTTGCACTTCGTTTACGCTTCGGTTAGAGTCGTAGCATCAGCGGTGCGGGTGCGCCGCGAAGAAGGGGAAAGGCAATGACTGCAACCGTGGCGCCGCTGACGGCGCCAACCGAGGAGTTCGTTCCGGTCTGCACGACCGACCCGGAGCGTTGGACAACCCACCCTGACGAGGAGGCGAAGGCGTTATGCCGGGCATGCCCGGCGCGCTGGTTGTGCGCGCGGGAGGCCTGGGAGACGCCTGGCGCCGAAGGGCTGTGGGGAGGCGTGGTGATCCCCGAGGCCGGACGCGGTCGCGACTTCGCGATGCGCCAGCTGCGCTCGCTGGCCGCACACGGTGGTTATCCGGTTCGGCCGGGTTACCGCGCGCGGCGTCGAATAGTCTTGCCGAGCGCGTAGACCATGGAAGCCTGGGAGAACGCCACGTCCTACCCGCAGCAGCCCGGCTATTGGTACCCGCCGCCGGCACCGTATCCCGCTGCGCCGCAGCACTTATCGCCGCCACAGCCGGGCAGCGTCGGCCCGTTGTCGATCTCGCTGGTGAAGCACACCGGCATGATTGTGCTGTGGCACAGTCGCTCCTACCGCGTCTCCGGAACATTGGCCGAATGTGAACGGGCCTACCGGTCTGCACAGTTCCACAACCTGACGGCCGGGTGGTGGAGTCCCACCTCGGCGCTGGTGGTGAATTGGATTTCGTTGCTGACAAACGCACTTGCCATTCGCAAACTCCGTCGGATCGCTCAGCAGTCGCCTAACGCTTGGTGAATCGCGGTTACGATGCCGGGGTGTCAACTCCTCCGCCAGGTTTCCCTCCGCAGTGGGGCAGTTCACCGAACGATCCTTCGGAGCACATTCAGCCCGGACAGGCCGGCCAGGGGGAACCTGGCAACTACGACCAGCAGCCCCCCTATCCCGATTACCCGGCGACACCTCCGCCTGGCCCTGGCTATCCGCAACCCGGTTACGGTCAGCAACCGGCGTGGCCCGGCTACGGCGCGCCCGCAACCCCGCTAACTCCGCAGCAGACCATCAGCTGGGTCACCTTTGCCGCGATCGGGCTGCTCGGGCTGCTCGGCGCGATCCTTACCCTGACGCTCTGGATCAACCTGAGCAGCGCTGTCAATCGTGCAACCGACATCTGTAAACGATTCGGCGGTGAGTACTCCAGCCTGTGCCGGCAACAGATCGAAAATATGGTTCCCAGCGTGCCCCCGGCTCTGGTGGCATGCTTGTTCCTGATCATCGCCGCCGGCCTCGCTGCCGCCGCTGGCGCGGTAATGCTTTTCCTCCGGAAGCAGCTGGGACAATTCCTCATCCTCGGCGCCGGAATCGTCATGCTGGTGCTGTCGATCGCTTGCGAAGCCCGCTACGGCGCCACCGGTCGCATCACCTACGACCTGATCGCGGGATTTGTGATCGCAGCCGCCGGTGGCCTCATGTTGGTCCCGGCATTCCGGATGACTTTGGGCATGCCGCCAAAGTGGACCGGTGGCCCGCCGCCAGGCGGTGTTCAGGGCGGAGCGCAATGGCCCTATGGTCAGCCGCCACCGCCTGCGCCGGGCCCACCTGGCCCCGCCGGATATCCACCGCCGCATTGGTGACTGGCCCCGCCTTCGCCACCACAACGCCGCTGCCGATAACGTCGACGGAGCCCGCAAATCTGAGGAGGTGACGGTAATCGGCGACCAGGAGGCAACAAACCACCGCCGTGACAATGTGCTGCTGGTGCATTGGCACGACCTCGGCCGCTATCTCGGTGTCTATGGTCACCCGGACGTTTGGAGCCCGAGGCTCGACCAGCTGGCGAGCGAGGGCATCTTGTTCACCAGAGCGCATGCCACAGCGCCGCTGTGCTCGCCTTCACGAGGGTCGCTGTTCACCGGCCGCTATCCGCAGAGCAACGGACTGGTCGGTCTCGCGCACCATGGTTGGGAGTACCGCTCGGGTGTCCGTACGCTGCCGCATATCCTGTCCGAATACGGTTGGTATACCGCTCTTTTCGGTATGCAGCATGAGACCTCGTACCCATCAAGACTCGGTTTCGACGAGTTCGACGTGTCGAACTCCTACTGCGAATACGTGGTGGAACGCGCACAGCAATGGCTGCAGGACCATGACGGACATCAACCTTTTCTATTGACGGCCGGCTTTTTCGAGACCCACCGGCCCTATCCTCGCGATCGCTACGAACCGGCCGACGCCGCCGCTGTTGATATGCCGGACTATCTGCCCGATACGGTTGAGGTGCGTCAGGATCTGGCCGATTTCTACGGATCCATCGCAACGGCCGACGCGGCAGTCGGCCAGATCCTGGATACGCTGGCCGATACCGGGCACGACGCCAACACCTGGGTGGTCTTCGTCACTGACCATGGTGCGCCCTTCCCGCGCGCAAAATCCACACTCTATGCGGCTGGCACCGGCATCGCGATGATCGTCCGCCCGCCCACCGGGATGGCAATAGCCCCAATGGTTTACGACGAGCTATTCAGCGGGGTGGATTTGGTGCCGACCCTGCTGGGTCTCGTCGGGGTAGCCGAGCCAGACGACATCGAGGGCATCTCCCATGCCCGGGCGCTGCTTGCCCCGGACGGCGCCGCACCGGTGCGAGATCATGTGTACACCACCAAGACCTATCACGACTCGTTTGATCCGATCCGCGCGATTCGAACGAAAGACTTCAGCTACATAGAGAATTACGCCCACCGGCCGTTACTGGATCTACCCTGGGATATTGAAGAAAGCCCGTCGGGCCATGCGGTCGCTCCGCTGGTGACGGAACCCCGCCCGGAACGCGAACTCTACGATCTGCGCGCAGATCCCACCGAGACCAAGAACTTATTGGCCGGAGACGGTCTCGGCGATGCCGATGCGATCGCCGCCGATCTCGCAGTCCGGCTGCATGATTGGCGACAGCAGACCGGCGACGTCATACCATCCGACTTCGCTGGCAGCCGCATCGCTGCTCGCTATACCGAGACGTATCTGCAGATCCACGAGAAGACGCCAACCAGCCGCTCGGCGATCGCGGTCGACCGCGGTATCGAAGACGAAGTCAAGCACGTCGAGCAATAGTTGCGTTCAGCGTGAAGGTAATACGCATCGATACCATGCCGTCAGATCCAGTTAGGCTCAGCTAGTGTCCGCGCATCCCACGTCGTATCTCGTTCTCGCTTCGCAACGCTGTGGCAGCACGCTGCTGGTCGAGTCGTTGCGCGCAACCGGCAGCGCCGGCGAGCCACAGGAGTTCTTTCAGTACCTGCCGACGACCGGAATGGCGCCCCAGCCGCGGGAGTGGTTCGCCCACGTCGAGGACGAGACGATCCTGCGGTTGCTCGATCCCCTGGACCCGGGCACCCCGGACACCGCGTCGTCCGTCGCCTGGCGCGAGCACATCCGCAGTTCCGGCCGGACGCCCAACGGCATCTGGGGCGGCAAACTCATGTGGAACCAGACGCCGCTGCTACAGCAGCGGGCGGCAGGATTACCAGATCGCAGCGGTGACAATCTGCGGACAGCGATTCGAGACGTGATCGGAAGCGAGCCGGTGTATGTGCACGTCTACCGGCCCGACGTGATTTCACAGGCGGTGTCGTTCTGGCGGGCGGTGCAGACTCGCGTGTGGCGGGGCCGCCCCGACCCCGAGCGCGACTCGCAGGCCGCCTACCACGCAGGCGCCATCGGTCACATCGTCACGATGATGCGGGCGCAAGAGGAAGGCTGGCGTAACTGGTTGGCCGAAGAGCACATCGAACCGATTGACGTGGCCTATCCGGTGCTCTGGCGCAATTTGACCTCGATCGTCGCCACGGTGCTGCAAGCGGTCGGCCAGGATCCGCGGCTGGCACCGGCCCCGGTGCTGGAACGCCAAGCCGATCAACGTTCCGACGAGTGGGTGGACCGCTATCGCGCCGACGCGCAGCGACTGGGCCTGCCGCAGTAGCGGGTAGATCAGTCACCAACCTTCGCGACGACGAACACCCGGCGGAACGGGAAGAACGTCGTCCCGTCGTGCCGGGGCGGATAGGCATCGGCAAGTAGCGGGATGAGCTCTTCTCGAAACTGTTGGTATTCCTGATCATTGAGCCGTTCGCGCACCGGCAGCAGCGCGGTGCCGCTGATCCAATCCAAGACCGGATGCTCGCCGGTCAGCTGGTGGATGTAGGTGGTTTCCCAGGCGTCGACGGTGCACCCGGCGTCGATCAGCAGCGCGGCGTAGTGGGCCGGCGTGTCAACCACATTCCCCAACCGAAATGGAGTGTCGCGCAGCGTCTTTGCGAATGGTTCACGACGCGCAACCGCGCGCAGCGCCGAATGCGATGGGGTCTCGAAGTTGCCGGGCATCTGAATCGCGATCCACGCGCCGGCATCCAGTTGTTGAGCCCACCGGACCATCAGCTCGTCGCGTTCGGGCACCCAATGTAGCGCGGCATTGCTCAGCACCACATCTGTATCGGCTTGAGGCGTCCAGGTTCTCAGGTCTCCAACGGTCGCGTCCACCCCGCGCTCGCACGCGGCGGCGACCATCTCCGGTGAGCTGTCTACCCCTTCGACCACCGCGTCCGGCCAGCGTCGGGCCAGCTCCAGCGTCAAGTTGCCCGGGCCGCAGCCCAGGTCGACCACTCGCCTTGGCTGCTGGGCGCCCACCCGGCCCAGCAAGTCGTAGAACGGACGGGCGCGGTCGTCGGCGAAGGTCAGGTAGACGTCTGGATCCCACATGTCGATCCTCCTGATCAGCAGCCTGCACAGCGCCTGGTATAGACAACCGTATTACTTGCTGCTTACCTGACGAAGTAGAGGATGGGTGATGGCCGACGAAGACGAGGCCGCGGAGGTCCGGCAGTTCTGGTCGGGCCTGGGCCTGCCGGGGGTGATCGATGTGCACACCCATTTCATGCCGAAAACGGTGATGGATAAGGTGTGGCACTACTTCGATTCCGCCGGCCCGCTGCTAGGTCGTGAATGGCCCACTATCTATCGGGCAGCCGAAGCCCAACGAGTAGAGATGCTGCGGCAATTCGGCGTACGTGGTTTCACCGCGCTGGTCTACCCGCACAAGCCGCAGATGGCGGCGTGGCTCAATCAATGGGCTCTCCAATTCGCCCGGTCAACTCCGGATTGCCTTGCCACCGCAACGTTTTATCCAGAGCCGGACGCCGCGGATTACGTCAAGGCGGCGATCGGTGACGGGGTCCAGGTCTTCAAAGCTCATGTCCAGGTAGGTCGCTACAGCCCGAACGACCCGCTGCTCGACCACGTTTGGGGCGTCATCGAGGACGCCGGAACACCGGTGGTCATTCACTGCGGCTCTGGGCCGGTTGCGGGCGAGCACACCGGCCCAGAGCCGATACGTCTTCTGCTGCACCGCCATCCGAGGCTGCGACTGATCGTCGCGCATCTGGGAATGCCCGAATACGCCGAGTTTCTCGACATCTGCGAGGACTCGGCGGACGTCCGGCTGGACACCACGATGGCGTTCACGCGGTTTGTCGACGAAACGATGCCTTTCCCGTCGTCCGAACTACATCGGCTACGCCAACTGGGCGACCGCATACTGTTCGGCAGCGACTTCCCCAACATCCCGTACAGCTACATCGACGCCCTGCGGTCGATCAGCCGGCTACCCGGCATCGACGATACTTGGCTGCGTAAGGTCTGCTACGAAAACTCCGCCGCGCTGTTTAGCCGATAGCTGCGGGGGCGGAACTTGGCTGCTGTGCGATGGTGCTGGGCCAGCGCAGCCGGGTCAACAGCAGGGCTTCGGGGACCGCGACGTGACCGTCAAGTTGCTGAGTCGACAACGGATGCAACGCCGTTAACGCCGGCCGGTGATTACCGGAATGCGAGATCAGCCCGGGCAATGGTCCGCCCGCGGCGGGAGGAGCGTCGGTGTGGAATGCGCAGGCGACGGCCAGCGTCTGTTCGTCGCCCGCCCCGGTGACTTCCAACGCCGTCCACGTTTCGCGGACCGGGTATGACCAGATCGCAGCGAGGGTATTCGGCAACGCCGTGTCGGCCTTAACCTGGTAAGCCGCAACGTAATCCGCGTTCCCGTGCCGGATTCCACCCCAGGTTTCACGAGTGGGCCGCGGGTACAGCCCGGGAATCTCGTCAGGGTCGGCGATGGCGGCCGTCCACCCGCTTTCACGGAGGTGATCGGCGAGCCGACGGGCTGCGATCTCGGCGGTCTCGTGCAGGGGAATTTGCGGCGAACGAGCCTGCAGTGCCGCGAGGTTGTCGGCGGCCGACAAGGTCAGCCCGATCCACGTTTCCCGCTGGGGCCCACCGGTTTCGGATGCGGTATCGCGGCTGGTGATGCGGATGGCGTCCGCGCGCAGGCCGTAGCGGTCGGCATAGCTGGCGATCAGCGGCAGCGGCAGCGCATCGGGACCCGATGCCGGCGGGGCGACCCGCAGCAGCGCGGTAGTCCGCACGTCGGTACCGGATCCGCCGGCCGGGCGCACACCCCGTTTGGGGCGGCGCATCGCCACCCGACGACCCAGAATCGTCGTCACCGGCAGCCCACGCCACCGAGCCAGCAGCGTGATCACCACGGCGACGGCGATACCGAGCACCCAACGCTCGCGCACTGAATGCCACGGAAAACCCATGGCCGCGGCCACAATGGCCAATACCACCAACGTAATCCGCCCCGTTGACGGTGCTATGGATTGATGTGGCCTCACTGGGTGGGCTCCTTTCGTCGGCGCGCGGCGATCGCGGCGGCAGCTGCCACGGCCAAAATCAGGGCCCCAGTCCCGGCGAACGCGACGATCCGCGGTATCGGGCTCTTCGGTGCCGGTTCAGGGGGCGCCGCAACGTGTTTCACTGGTGCTTTGTCGCGGTTGTTAGCGGCGGGCAGCTCCCAGGTCAGCGCGGCCACCGGGTCGATGGTGCCGGCGCCGACGACATTGGACGGCGCGCGGGCCCCGTTGCGCGCGGTTGCGGTGATGCGGTGGATCACCTGGGTGGCGTTGAGATCTGGATACTTGCTGCGAACCAGCGCCGCGACACCGGATACGTAGCCGGACGCGTAGCTGGTGCCGTTGAGCGGCACCAGCTGTTGGTGCTCATTAGGCGTCCCGTTGGCAAGCCCCCCGTCGTCGCGGTTGCTCACCGAGGCGATGTTCTCGCCGGGCGCGGCGATGCCCACCCACGGGCCGGCCATCGTGAATTTCGACGGCTGGTCCTCGGGCGTCAGCGAGGCCACCGACAGCACGTATGGCTGCCACCAGGACGGCACCGACACCGACGTGACACCCGCCCAGTTGCGGGGGTCGTCGGGATGGCCCAAGTCGGTCAACGGGTTGGATTCACACGACGCTCCGGCGAAACCCGAACCGGTAGAACCACTGTTGCCCGCGGCGGCGACGATCACGGCGTCCTTGTCAACCGCCGCATACCGGATTGCCGCGCCCAGTTCTGCTTGGTCGACATTGCGATCGGCGGGCAGGCAGGTGATCGCCGAAATGTTGATCACCCGGGCGCCCTGATCGGCCGCATGCACAATCGCCCGTGCCAACGCGGCCACGTCGACCGCCGAGCGTGCCACGGTGGGGTCGCCCCCGGGAGTTCGCGGCGAGAACTTCGCCGACGTCACTCGCAACGACAGCAGCCGTGCCGCGGGGGCGATTCCGGCGAAGCCGTCGTCGCCGGGCTGGCCGGCGATTAGCCCCGCGACCAGAGTGCCGTGTCCGTCGCAGTCGGTGAGGCCGTCGGTGGTCTCCACGTAATCGCCACCGGGTTGGACGCCCGGCAGTCTCGGCCCCGGCCGTACCCCGGTGTCCAATACCGCCACCAGCTGGCCATCGCCGCGGGAAAACCGCCATGCCGCAGCGGGATCCAGCATCCGCTGATTCGCCGTCGGCAGACCCGGATCGGTACCCGGAATGACACCGGAGCTACTGCACTCGCCGTTCTTCTCCATCGGTTGC
>NZ_JBATXN010000087.1:0-13287 GCF_049673265.1 Mycobacterium sp.
CATCAGGTCTTCAACCGTCCACCTACATCGGGTCCGCGGGTCTATACGGGCGCGCCGATCTCGCAGGCTTGAATCTGGCCCAGTATCCCGCGGTTCTGGTCGAACTCGGCAACATGAAGAACGGCGACGATGCCGCACAAATGCAAAGTGCGGATGGCCGAGCCAAATATGCGGCGGCAGTTACCGACGGGATCGTCGCTTATCTCACCGGAAAAGCGGGTCACACCTAAATGTTCGGACTGCGCGGCCGCAGCCGATCGCTTTCGTGTGGCGCTGCGTCGATCACGACAAGGCATCTGAAAACCGTTGACAGCAAACGGTTCAGTCGGTCTGGCACCCTGTCGGCGCTTGCGGGCTTCATAACCCTCGTGGTGTCGGTCTGTATCGTGCTGACAAGTTGCGTATTTGCCAGGCATCATCTAGTTCCTTCGTCTCCATCACCTGTCCCAAAGCCCTCAACGCGCCAGGCCACCGCCCCCGCAGAGCCCGCGGCAACCACAACTGCACCGGGACCGACTCCGAGCAGCGCAACCACGCCGCTAGCCGCAGAGTTCGCTAACTTGCAGAACAAGCTGCACGCCAAGATGGGTCTCGTCATCAGCGCAGTGGGCGCCAACCCAAAGCAGCTCGTATTCGGCGATTGGACAACCGGACCCGCATGGTCGACGAGCAAAGTTCCGTTGACCATCGCGGCCTTGGACGAAGAAAATCCGCCGACCGTCACTGCCTCGATGCGGGCTGCCATCACCGAGTCCGACAACGCGGCCGCCGAGTCGATCTGGCAAAAGTTAGGGGGCAATTCCCCCACGGCAGCCCACAAGGTCGAAGCCGTCCTGAGGAAATACGGCGATCCGACGACCGTGGAGTGGCGGAAGGTGCGGCCCCAGTTCACCGCCTTCGGCCAGACCATCTGGTCGCTGACCAATCAGGTCCGGTTCACGGCTGCCGCGGTGTGCGACAGCGGCAGCGCACCAATCTTCACGCTGATGGGTGAAGTCGAGCAGGACCAGCGTTGGGGCCTTGGGATAATCCCGGATACCCAGTTGAAAGGCGGGTGGGGACCCTACCCCGGCGGCAACTATCTGGTGCGCCAGCTCGGGGTGCTGCAGACGCCGACGGGCCTGATCGCTGTTGCGCTGGCGACGGAGCCGTCATCGGGATCGTTCAGTGATGGCACCCAACAGCTCACTGAAGTGAGCAAGTGGTTGGCTTCCCACATGGCGGAATTGCCTACCGGACAATGTGATCACTAGACCGTTTCTCGGTTTCGAGGAGTAAGTCAAAGCTTCGAATCGCCGTGGGCGGACCTTGCAGATCACGGCCCAGTCGACGGGCATCCCGGATCGCGCCAAGAAAACTCCAAGAAATCTGCTTCACACTTTCGCCACCTCCAAATAAGAAAAGCGTGTGGCATGAACAAAGCGATGACGAAGATCAAAAAAGTGCGTAGCCTCATGTCCATTGTGATGTGGACCATCGCGGGCATGGCGGGCGGGAACACCGCCCAGATGCTTGGCGGTCAGCCATGAAGAAGCTACTGGCCTCGATACCCCGCAGGCTCACGCCGATAGTCAGAACGACCAGATGTTCATTTCCTTCCTGGATGGGCATGACATTTCGTGCCAAGAAGGCGTTCTGCCCAGCATTGTGACCACGACGTGAAAGCAGAACGCTCATGAAGAAATTACTGATCACGGCAGCGGTAGTCGCCATGACTTCGCTGGGGCTCGCCTCGGCGGCGAACGCGACCGGGTTCAAGACCGCCCCATGCGTCGCCGGATCCAGTGTCACATGCAATGCCTGCCTGATGGGCTCCCAGGAGGCATGTGCGGCGTTGGGTGCACCGCCGCCGATACCAGCACCGCCGCCCAGTCTCTTCCCATGCGGCGGGTCTGGTCTGCCACCCGGCCCGGGCGTCCCGACGCCCGGATCCCCCTGCCGCCGATGACTCCTAGAACAGGATGACGGCGGCGTTATTTCCGCCGGCGCAGCGGACCGCGATCACCCTCGTGCCGCAGTTGAGCGCCGCGGGAAAGCCATCCTGGCACTAGTCGCGTCGGGCTCCCGGCTGCTCTGCGTCACCTGTCGCTGTCAGACGTTATTCACACCTTTTTGCGATGAGGATCCAGGCGTTTGAGCTGGATCGCAAGCAAGATGACCAGCACGAGAGCCTGTACCGCACATGCGCTCGCAGCAAGCACCCAGCTGCTGAGCTTGTAGTCCCACAGCGGGTCCGTATCTCCAGCGAAGGTGCGGCGCAGGTCGTTGAGGTCGACCGTGGAAGCACCCATTGCGTAGGCCCACCGCGACGGCGAGAGCCACGCCAGATACTCCAGCGGCACCCTGCCCCTCACACCGAACATCCCGCCGGAGAGCACAAGTTCGGCCATCACTACGAGCACCAAAAGCGGCATGCCGCGATCGGCGTTGCCGATCGTCGCAGAAATCAGCAGCCCGATGATCATCGAGACTACGGTGACGCCGATGACCGCCACCGCCACTTCGACTCGGGGCCAAGGGACCAGCACCGACTGGTCGGGAGGAGGCAGCAGCACGCCGCCAAGCAAACCGAAGATCAGCCCTTGCAGGCTGGTTATCACAGTTAATACCAGCAGCTTGGAGAACAGATAGGCCGCGCGGGAGAGGCCGATGCCGTGTTCGCGTTGATAGATCGCCCGTTCCTTCACAATTTCGCGGATTGCGGAGGCGCAGCCCATCAGTGCGCCGCCGATGATCAGCAGCACCAGCAATTGAGAAGGCTGTGAAGTCGTCTGTGCAATGGCCTTGCTGATCGACAGCCCAGCCTTTCCCGGTACCGCATGGGCGAACAAGCTCAGCACCAGCGGTAAAGCCAATAAGGTCACCGCGTATTGGCGGTCGGCGCCGATAACCGCGAGGTATCGTCCGCTCAAGGTGACAAACTGGGCTAACGCGCTCTGCTGCCTGACGGGCTTCGTCGGGGCCGCGGGCGGCGCCGGCTGCTGGGCCCGGCGTGGGCCACTGAGTGCCTCGTGAAGGGGCGAAGCGACGAAACGGTCGGTCCAGTCGGTCGTCGTGTCGTGCTCGAGAAGGTTGAACAGGTCGGCGAAGTCGCTGCAGTCGAAGTAGGCCAGGGCCTGTTGGGGCGGACCGAAATAGGCCAGCCGTCCGCCTGGTGCCAAGATGAGCAGGCGGTCGCACAGGTTCAGCTGGGCGGTGCTGTGGGTGACCACCACCACGGATCGGCCCTCGTTAGCGAGGCCGCGCAAGGTCTGCATGACGGACTTCTCGTACCCTGGGTCAAGGCCCGACGTTGGCTCGTCCAAAAACAGCAATGACGGTTTGGTCAGCAATTCCAGCGCGACGCTGGTGCGTTTGCGCTGGCCCCCGGACAGGCTGTCAATCCGTTGGCCATCGTTCTCTGCCAGCCCGAGCTCGCCCAGGACCTCGTCAATGCGTTGATGGCGCTCCCCGGCGGAAACGTCCTGCGGGAATCGCAGCCGCGCTGCGTAATTCAGTGCCCGGCGGACCGTCAGCGGAGTGTGCAGGATGTTGTCCTGGGGCACGAAGCCGATCCGGTGCCGGAGCTCGGCGTAATTTTCATAGAGATCGCGTCCGTCGTATTGCACCGAGCCGCTACTGGCCGGCCGGAATCCCGTCAGCGCCCCCAGCAGCGTGGATTTCCCTGCGCCACTTGGCCCCACCACCGCCAAAAAGCAGCGTTCCGGTAAGGCGAAGCTGACGTCGGCCAACAACACCTTGCCTTTGTTGGTCACCACCCGCAGATCCGTTGCCTCGTAGGACACGTCGCCGGTATCGATGTGTTCGACCAGCTTGTCGCCGACAAGATGCAGCAGGTGGTGTCCGATACCGACGACATCGTCGGGGCCGATAACGGCGCTGGTGATCCGGTTGCCGTTGACGTAGGTTCCGTTGGCGCTATTGCTATCGACGAGCTCCCACCGGTTATCCGAGCGACGCAAGATTGCATGGCGGCGAGAAACCAACAAGTCATTGAGGACCACGTTGTTCTCAGGCGCGCGCCCGATCGTTATCACCACCTGGTCGATCGCGTGTATCGCAGTCGGCGCGCGGGCGATCGTGGTGCCGCCACGCGGCCGTCGAGCCCGGGTTGGAGCTGCGGACGGCGGTGGCGGGGGCGCCTGGGGATGCGACGGTGGCGGCTCGGAATGAGATATGTGCGGGCGTGGCAGGCCGCTTGGCGAATTCGGTTGGCCTACTGGGCTTATCGGGCGGATATGCAGCACTTCGCCCGAGGATGCCGAACCCAGCAGCACCGTGACGGGCCGACTGATTATCGTGACACTGTCTACCCGCCGGCCATCCACAAACATTCCATTGCTGCTGTGGTTTACCAGGACCCAGCCCGCCGGCGTTGCCTGCAGGACCGCGTGCTGCCGGGAAACCCTCGGATTCTCTAGGCGGACGTCAGCTTCATTGGCGCGGCCGATGGTCCACGTACGACCGGCGCCGGCTTGCCACGTGCGTCCACCGGCGCGAAGTTCCAGACGTGGCGGATCGCTGGTGACGATTTCGGTCCTGTCGTCCACGCGTAGCCTCCGCTGCGTTTACCAAACCAGAGACCCAAGAATGGGAAGTCCACCACTTGTATAGCTGATCCAGGTTGGGCGCTTGCTGCAATTCCGCCGACAAGGGCAAACATCGTCGTTTGCCGACTTGTCTGGATTCCCGGCGCAGGAAATTAGTTGCAGGCCCAGTTCTCGATCCAGCCGCCGCCGATCTTGTTGCGGGCTTCCTGCATCGCGACAGCGAGATTGTTGCCATACCCGCCCCCGCGAACAACGCCATTCGCGGCCACGGCGCCACAGGCCGAAAAAGTAACCAACACCTGGCAGTCGGAGTAGCCGCATGAGTTGAGCGCCGCTTGCTGCGCCGCACCCGCGGTGGGGTAGTTCTGCGAACGCCCCCACCAGCCGGAGAAGGCGTACGCGATTGCGCCGTATCGACCGTCCGCGCCTGCTTGGGGGACTAGCGCGACGATTGCCGCAACGGCTGTAGTCGCCGCCGCGAAGGCCACCGCGAAGCGCCGCCGATGGGTGTTGATCGTCATTGGTGACTCCTTTCCGAACCCATGGCTACTGCGTTGGTGGCTTGGTGGCCGTAACCTGCTTGCCCCAATCGGACATCGTCAGGGTCACCGAGGTGTTGCCGGTGGGATTGATCTGGATCTTGACCAGATGAGACGATCCGTCCGAAGCGATCCACACGGTGGTCGGTAGTGTCTTGACGTCTTTGGCGGACAACTTGTATCCGGCCAGCGTCGCAATGTCGTCTGCGGAGGCGTTACCCGTGATCTTGGTGGTTGCGATGCCGTTCACCTGCTCTGTGCCCGCCACGGACCCGCCCTGCAGCTTCGATACCACGTTCGCTAACCCCTTATTGGGATCTAGCAGAACTGACACGTTGTAAATCGATTTGCCGTCACCGAAATCTGTGTAAGAACCAGGGTTTCCAAGATCGGAATAGAGGTGGCCGTCGACAAAGACGAATTTCGCGTCTTGGGTGGTTTGGCCGACGCGAAGGGTCGCAGTGCCCGTAGCGGCCGTCTGCGGCTTAGTGGAGATGTCGCCGTCGAGCTTGGTCACCAAGAGGTTGGGCACGTCGCCCTGGACCGCAAGGCTCACATGCATGCCAGTGACCTTGCGCAGGGCATCCGCCGCCGACTTGAGTAGAGTTGCCGCATCTTTGTTCGCGACTGATGTCGAGGCGCCGGAGGAGGCGACCGAGTTCGAACTGCGCGAGCCGCAGCCCCCAATAGCGAATATCACGGCGAATGCGACGGCGGCGGCAATTACGATACGAGACGAAGCCTTCATCGAGATCTCCTTTGCGTCCCCACAGCTTAGCTACCAGTTCCGATAACCGGACCGTATTCAGAGCAATGGTCTCGCTTTAACGCAGCCTGTAGTTAGCGCCCTCCAGGTACTTTCGCGGCGATTTGGTGGGCGATGTTGACGGCGGCGCCCGGCGGACCTATGCATGTGGTGACGTCTACGACGACATTGTTGGCCGCCGTCAGCGCCCGCTCGCAGACCGCGACGCTGTTAGCGGGTGTGACAGTGGCTGTCAGGACCCCGTCTGTGTTGGAAACCGGGCCCACGGTCTGCACTTGGGAATTGCCATTAGCGGCAATGGTGAATTGGCGATTGGAGCACGCCTGCCAGCCCTGTGTGGAGGCTGCGAAGAATGAGCTCGCATCCTGCGGGGCGGGAAATAACACGACGGCCTGGTCCACAGTATTCTGTTGGGGATTCGAGAGCACCTGTGCTTGCACAGCGTTATACCTACTGCCCGCATAAACTTTGGCTTGCACTGCGGCCGACAGGGGTAGGCACGCCTGGTCCGAGACCCAAGAGCTGTTGTCGGGCATCGCGGCCATGGTTCCAGCGGAACTCATTCCGGAAGTGCCCATTGCATCGTTGATTTGGTTGGCTTTGAGCAGTAGCCCATTCAGCGCGTTTGGCGGGGACGGGGGCGATTGGGGTGCGCTGGAAGGCGAATTCGAAGGTGGTACGGCTTGGGCCGTTGGGGTTTGGGCCGTTGGGGTTTGCGATGGCCCCCGGTCCCTCAGAAGGAGGTAGACGGTGATGCCGGAGGCTAGCACCACAACGGTCGCGACGATCGCCACGATCAAGCCGACCCGGGGGCGGGATCGCGGCGTCGGGACCGGCCCAACAGGCCGACCGGATCGAGGATCCGTGGCTGGGTAGTCACGCGGTTCAGCACTTCGTCCGGTAGCCGCCGGGGCCCACGGGCTGACCGGAGGTTGTGGTTGCCGGTACGTCGTGACTGCTGCGGGCGGGACAGGACTTGACGCCTGCTCGGTGCCACGTCGCTTAGCAGCCGGTGTGGGTCGGGCAATCGGGTCGGTAATTGCGTTGCGAGCGGCGTCGGCTAGTTCGATTGTGGTGGCGTAGCGTTGGTTTGGGTCTTTAGCCATGCCGGTCGCGATGACATCGTCGACCCCCGATGGCACATTCGGGTGGGTGGTCGAGGGTCGAGGCGGTGGGGTTCCGAGGTGTGCTGTAACCAGATGCGCCATCGAGTCACCAGGGAAAGGCGGCTGTCCGGTCAAAGCCTCATACAACACACAGGCCAGTGAGTAGATGTCCGCGCGGGCATCCTCTTCTGCTCGGGCGTCCAGACGCTCAGGTGCGATGTATTGGAAGGTACCGATCGTGTTGCCGGACTTGGTCATTCGTGTTTCTTCGACAGCGCGGGCAATTCCGAAATCAATCAGATATGCGAAGTCGTCATCATCGATGAGGATGTTGGAGGGCTTAATGTCGCGGTGGATCAGGCCGACCTTGTGGGCGGCATGCAGGGCTCTGGCGACTTGTTCGATGATGCCAACTGCCCGCGCGGGTTCGAGCGGCCCGTCGGCGAGCAAGGTTTGGAGGTCACGGCCCTCGATGAGGCGCATGTCGACATAGAGCTGGCCGTCGATTTCGCCATAGTCGTGAATAGGTATGACGTGGGGGTTGTTCAACCGAGCTGCGGCGTGGGCCTCTCGGCGGAACCGGCGTTGAAATTCCTCGTCAGCAGAAAAATGCGCAGGCAGCAGTTTAATGGCAACAATTCGGTCAGTCTCGGTGTCGTGGGCTCGCCACACCTCACCCATACCCCCGCGGCCCAGCAACTCCACCAGGCGGTACCGCCCGAATGGGGTCCCGTCCATATCAGCCTCCCGGCAGCTGCGGTCCACCACACAATAAATCGGGCGACAGGTTTGTACTCAGGAAACGCTATACCCGTACGCCATGGTCAAACGGACTTATGCTCGCGTCATCGCGTAGTAGGCGCCACGCCGGGCTATTAATTCACTGTGGTTGCCCTGCTCGATGAACCGGCCGGCCTCCATCACCAGAATGTGGTCCGCAGTTCGGATTGTCGAAAGACGGTGGGCAATAATGAAAGTCGTTCGGTCACGGCGAAGCTTACGGGTAGCGCGCGCAATGAGTGCATCTGTTCGGCTATCCACCGAACTGGTTGCCTCGTCAAGGATCAACAGCTGCGGGCGGGCGATAAACGCGCGCGCGATGGTGATCAGCTGTTTCTCTCCGGCGCTGATGTTGCTGCCGTTGTCGCCCACCTGGGTGCGGTATCGGTCCGGCAGGGTGTGGACGAACCGGTCGACATGCGCCAACTGCGCGGCATGGACCACCTCTTCTTCGCTGGCTTCGGGGCGCCCGTAGGCGATGTTCTCTGTGATCGTTCCGCTGAAGAGCCAGACATCTTGAAGCACCATGCCGATGCGGGATCGCAACCAGTGCCTTCCCATCGAAGCGATGTCGATGCCGTCGATCAGGATCTGGCCGGAGTCGATCTCGTAGAAGCGCATGAGCAGGTTCACCAGGGTGGTTTTGCCGGCACCGGTCTGCCCGACGATCGCGACGGTACTGCCCGGTTCGGCGACCAGTGACAGATCGTCGATCACCGGCGTGCCTGGCCGATAGGCGAAGTTCACGTGACGGAACTCAACTCGTCCGCGTGCAACCGAGGAAGCGACTTGGAGTTCAGCCGTTTCACGGCCCGCATCCTTTCCGATGGCAACCCTGCCATCAACCGACGGTGACTCCGCGTCACGGTTCGGCAGCTCCTCAGGTTCGTCGAGCAGGCTGAACACCCGCTCGGCGCTGGCTAGTCCAGACTGGAGCACGTTATACATGGCTGCAGCCTGCATTAGCGGCGAATTAAACTGCCGCACATACTGAATGAAGGCCTGAATACTGCCGACCGTGATTTGACCGGTCGCCACCTGAAGGCCACCGACGACGGCCACCACTACATAGCTGAGGTTGCCGATGAACATCGTTGCCGGCGCCACCAGACCGGAAATGTACTGTGCGCTAAAAGTGCTGCGGTAAAGATCGTCGCTGAGCTCGCAAAACCGCTGCTGAGCGCTGGACCCGTGACCGAATGTCTTGACCACTGTGAAGCCGCTGTAGGTCTCTTCGATGTGGGCATTTAGCCGCCCGGTAGTGGCCCATTGGGCGGCGAAAAGCTGCTGCGAGCGTCGAGCGATCGCACGAGTCGCCACCAAGACCAGCGGCACCATCAGCAGCGCGATCACCGACAACAGCGGCGAGATCACCACCATCATCACCAAGACCATTGCCACTGTCAGCCCCGAGTTGAGTAACTGGGCGATCGTCATCGACAGGGAAGTGTGGACATTGTCGATGTCGTTGGTGACCCGACTCAGCACCTCACCGCGTTGACGGCCGTCGAAGTAGGCCAGGGGCAGCCGGTGGACCTTGTCCTCGACCTCGGCGCGCAATGCCGCTATGGTTCGCTGCACCACAACGTTGGCTAGCCTTCTTTGCGCCCAGACCAACAGTGCCGCAAACAAATACAGGCACAGCGCCAGGGCCAATATGCGGGCGACCGCGTCGAAGTCCACGCCGCGGCCGGGAATGACATTCATCGCCGAAATCAGGTCGGCGAAAGTGTTGTCGCCGCGGGCGCGGGCGGCGGCGATGGCCTGATCTTTGGTGATGTCGCTGGGCAGTCGGCGTCCGATCACGCCGTTGAACAGCAAGTCGGTGGCATGGCCGAGGATGCGCGGCACGGTCACACCTATGGCGGTGCCGCTTATCCCCAGGATGATCACCGCTACGCCAAGCCCGCGTTGCGGTTTCAGCCGTTTGATCAGGCGGGACAATGAACGGCTGAAGTCGCGAGACTTTTCTGCGGGGCTGTGGGCCGCGCCGCGAATCGGTGGGTTCGTCGCTGCCGTCATTGTCAGCCCGTTGCCTCGACGCTCAGCGACTGTGAATCGGCTAACTCGAAGTAAGTCGGGCAATTGGCCAGCAGGTATTCGTGGGTCCCGGTGCCGACCATGCGCCCGTTATCGAGGACGATGATTTGGTCGGCGCGGGACACCGTTGATATCCGTTGTGCAACCATGATTTTGGTTGCACTGTGCGACACCTCGCGCAGTGCTGCGCGTACTTTGGCGTCGGTGTGTGGGTCGAGCGCGGAAAACGCGTCGTCGAAAAGGTAGATCCTCGGCCGGCGGATCACCGCCCGGGCGATCGCCAGGCGTTGCCGTTGTCCTCCAGAGAAGTTAATGCCGCCCTGCGCTACTGGCATCTGCAGTCCGTCTGTGTGGGACCGTACGAACTCGTCGGCGTCGGCTACCCGCAGCGCTTCCCATATCTCCTCATCGGTGGCGTCGGACTTGCCGTAGCGCAGATTGTCTGCGACGGTCCCGGAAAAGAGGTAGCCGCGCTGGGGCACCAAGCCGATGTGCGACCAGAGTTGTTCAGCTTCGTAGTCGCGCACATCGACCCCATCGACAAATACAGCGCCATCTGTCGCATCGCAGAGCCGACAGATCAACGACAGCAATGTCGACTTGCCCGAACCGGTGCCGCCGACGATAGCCGTTGTGGTTTCTGGCAGCGCAGTCAGTGAAATGTGTTGCAGCACAGGCTGCTCCGCGTCGGGGTAACGAAAGGTCGCCCGGTGGAACCGGATGACGCCATCGATACCCGCGGGACAAGCCACCGGATGCTCGGGATTCCGCAACACCGGCTTGGTGAACAGCACTTCCGCGATTCGTTCTGCGCATACGGCGGCGCGGGGAAACACCATCAGCGCCGTCGACGCCAACAACACTGCCATCAGGATCTGCGTGAAGTAGGACAGGAACGCTATCAAGGAACCGACCTGCAGGTGGCCGCCGTCGATCCGCCGACCACCGAACCAGATCACCGCGACATCGGAGCAGTTGATGATCAACGTGGTCGCCGGCAACATCAGCGCTTGCCAATTGTCAGCGGTGAGCGCGGTGCTCGACAGCGCGAGATTGGCTTTGCTGAACCTGTCACGCTCAAAGGACTCCCGCGAGAACGCCCGAACCACCCGGACGCCGCTCAGCTGGTCGCGCATGACGCGGTTGATGTTGTCGATTAGCCCTTGCATGCTGTGGAGGATGGGCAGCAGGCGCAAAACGATCGCGTAGTTGATGACACCTAACAGCGGAACGCTGACCAACAACAGCCAGGACAGGCCGACGTCTTGGTGGATGGCCATGAAAATTCCCACGACACACATGAGCGGCGCGGTGATCAGCACCATAGCCACCATTTGCACCAACAACTGGATCTGACGAACGTCGTTGGTGGTGCGGGTCAGCAGCGATGGTGTACCGAACCGGCTGGTTTCGTTCGCGGAGAAGGTGATTACGTGCCGAAAAACCGCGCGACTGAGGTCACGGCCGAATCCTGTCCCGGCCCGCGAGCCGAAGTAGGCGGCTCCGATTGCGCACAACACCTGCAGGCAGGTAACCCCGAGCATCACCCCGCCGAGCCTGACGATGGTGAAGGTATCGCCTTTGGCGACGCCTTCGTCGATGATCGCGGCGTTGACAGTCGGGAGGTACAGCGAGCACACGGCGCTGAGCAACTGCAGCACTATCACCGCCGCGACTAGCCAGCGGTACGGCCGCAGATACTGGCGCAGCAGTGCCAGAAGCATCTGGTCACTGTCGCATACAACATCGCGGCGGGCGGCCGGTGTGCACGCTGTGACCAGGCAAAGACGCGACGTAGCCCTGGCGCTTGGGTCGCCTAGCAACCATGACGGTTTCTCGCGAAGTGAGCCGAGTTACGTCACCCTAACTATTACTGAGCTTAACTATTACTGAGCTTAACTATTACTGAGAAAATCTACAGTATTGCTAATGCGACTCTCAGGTGGGAAGCTGAGCCATGGCAAATCAGCGACATCGCACGGAGCAGATCCGTCGGTCGCGCAACAGCAAGGCTCGGCGCGGCGGACGTGTAGTTGGATTAGGTATTACTGCCGGGGGGTTATTGGCGCTGGGGTTGACTCCGTTGGCCACCGCGCCTCGCGCGCACGCCGATGTCGAGGACATCTTCCAGCCGGTCATCGACGCCATCGCCCAAGCCATCAACGTGGTGGACCCTAGTCTCGCAAGTTCTCTTGATCCGGGCCTTGACGCTGGCAGTGCTGCGGCAGCCCTGCCAGCTGCCGTAGCGGAGAACGCGACCATCCCGCTGACGATGGTTAATACCGACCCGGAGGTAGACATCTCGGTAGGCGGCGGACCGGACATACCCGTGGTGGCCGACACTGGATCTGTTGGGCTGATGGTGCCGTGGAACGACGTCGGACTACCGAACCTCTTCACTCTCTTTTCCAACTTGTCTCACTTAACTTTGGAAACCACCGGCTACGGCTCCAGCCCAGCCGGTCCAAACATAGATATTCTTTACGTCCAAGATCCGAACACCACCGTAGATTTCGGGAACGGCATAGTCACCACGCCGACCACCGTTGACCTCGCACTCTTCGAATATCCTGCATCTAATAGCGACCTTTTGAATTGGCACGATTACTCTCTCCCAGGCTATTTGAGTGGCGTCAATGCAGACGGCTTTCTGGGTCTTGGCGCGGAGCCGACGCTGGTAGGCCCGCCCGGCGACAGTGTGGTCACAGCGTTGCCCGGCGACCTCGGCGAAGGGGTGCTCATCAACGAGACCGGAGGTTACCTGGAGTTCGGTCCCAACCCGCTATCCGTCTACACCTCGCTTCTCGGTGCACCGCTAACTTTAGACCTTCAGGTGTCGGTCGGCGGTGGGGGCTATACGACGGTCGACGTCGCGACTATCGACTCCGGTGGTACGGACGGGACCATCCCGGCGGACATACTCGTCGGCAATCCCGCGGTGGGCCAACCGTTGTCGTCGGGGACAGAGATTTCCGTCGAGACGAGTCAGGGTCAATTTCTTTACTCGTACGTGACGAGCGCGGCCCACAGCCCAACAATCTCGTCGGACTCCACAATGAATACCGGCTGGGCGCCCTTCCAGGCGTATCCGGTGTACATCAGCTACAGCCCCACCAATCTCGGTACCACGGTCTTCGATTACTGACTACCGTCTTGCTCTTTGAACGGTGACTCGCCGCACGGGTGACCAACGGAATCGCGGCCCCGCGGCTCTTGGAGCGCGGATTAGCCGCAATCCACCGAGTTTGGCGATACGCTGATTTGCCGACATGGGATTACACGACGGTAGGGTTCGGCGTTCTCGGCGAAAAGTGAGGCTAGCCGCTGATGCGCCGGTGGCCTCACCAATTGCGACAGTGTCGAGTACAGATAAAGATTTGTCCGAACGCCCAGAGACGTACTCCCTTGGCGCGGTGGTGATTTCGCCACATGTCCGGGCAGCCGAGGTGGACGGCCTCACTTTGGTGATGGATTTAGCGACATCGGCATTTTATTTCCTTGATGAA
>NZ_JBATXN010000088.1:0-3003 GCF_049673265.1 Mycobacterium sp.
CTCAACGACAAGCGCGCCGAGTACGTCAGCGCCGTCTGGGAAATCGATCCCACCGGCACAAGACCCGCACGCCGCCTTACCCGTGGCTCGAACGGTGAGTCGGCACCGGCGTTCACCGCCGACGGCGACCTGTTGTTCATTTCGTCGCGGCCGACCGCCGAGAACGCTGACACCGACAAACCACCGGGCTCGCTGTGGCGGCTGCCCACGGACGGCGGTGAGGCCGTCGAGGTGCTGAGCATGCCCGGCGGCGTTAGTGTCGTCCGCACCGCGCGCGGCGCCGAGAGCGCAGTAATCCGCACGTCGCTGTTGCCGTCGGCACGCGACATCGACGACGACCGAAGGCTGCGCGATCTGCGCAAGGCCTCTAAGGTGAACGCGGTCCTGCACTCCGGTTACCCAGTCCGGTTCTGGGACAAAGACATCGGCCCCGACGAACCCCATCTGTTCCACGTCACAGGACCGCGTGATCTGACGCCACAGCCCGGTGCTGCGCTGCGCGAAGCCGGATTCGACACCGCCCAATTCGACATCAGTGCCGACGGTCGATTCCTGGTGACGACGTGGCGGGTCGCCGGGCCCGGCCCCACCGAACGCTCGGTGCTGATGCGGGTCGACGTGGCATCGGGCGAACGCCGCGTCATCGCTGACGATCCCGACGCCGAACTCGAACATCCCGCGATCTCGCCGGACGGGTCGGGGATCGCGTACACCCGCGAAACCATTTCCACTCCCGACGGTGCGCCACGAATGACGTTGCAATACCTGCGATTCGGCGGCGAACCGCGGTCGGTGGCGCAAGCATGGGATCGTCGGGCGATCTCGCTGACCTGGTCATGCGACGGCACCGCGCTGGTGGTCACGGCCGATCAGGGCGGCCGGGCTCCGGTATTCCTTGTCGATTTGTCGACATCGACGGTTACCCAGCTCACCGACGACGACTTCGCCTACACAG
The DNA here is from genome assembly GCF_049673265.1 of Mycobacterium sp. Taxonomy (GTDB): domain Bacteria; phylum Actinomycetota; class Actinomycetes; order Mycobacteriales; family Mycobacteriaceae; genus Mycobacterium. The sequence goes on from NZ_JBATXN010000088.1 coordinate 956, forward strand.
ACGTCGTCGCCGCACCTGGCGGTGTGTTATACGCCTTGCGCAGCTCGTATGCGGCACCGCCGCATCCGGTTCGGATCGATCCCGATGGTGTCGTCACCGTCCTGGCATGCGTCGACTTGCCAACGATGCCGGGAACTTTGACCGAAGTCAGCGCGGCCGCCGCGGACGGGACGGTCGTGCGGTCGTGGTTAGTGCTGCCCGACGACCCGGCGCCCGCCCCGCTGCTGCTATGGATCCACGGGGGGCCGCTGGGCAGTTGGAACAGCTGGTCATGGCGATGGAATCCGTGGCTGCTAGCCGCCACGGGCTACGCGGTGCTGCTGCCCGATCCGGCGCTGTCGACTGGCTACGGACAGGAATTCATCGAGCGTGGTTGGGGAGCATGGGCAGGTCCGCCGTTCGACGATTTGATGGTCGCCACCGATGCGGCGTGTGCTCATCCACGCATCGATGCAACCCGGATCGCCGCGATGGGCGGCTCATTCGGCGGCTACATGGCCAATTGGATGGCGGGCCACACCGACCGATTCTCCGCGATCGTGACCCATGCCAGTCTGTGGGCGCTGGACCAATTCAGCCCGACAACCGATCACGCCTACTACTGGCGTCGTGAGATGACGCCAGAGATGACCGCTGCGAACTCACCACACCAATTCGTCGGTCGAATTGCCACGCCGATGCTGGTCGTCCACGGCGACAAGGACTATCGCGTACCGATCGGTGAGGGCCTGCGGCTGTGGTACGAGCTGCTTGCCAACTCGGCGCTGCCGGCCGGCGAGGATGGCGGCAGCCCGCACCGGTTCCTGTACTTCCCGTCGGAAAACCACTGGGTGGAGGCGCCGCAGCACACCAAGATCTGGTACCAGGTGGTGATCGCCTTTCTGGCCGAGCATGTGCTGGGGGAGAGCGCCGAGTTGCCGGAGATGCTCGGAGTAGCGTCGCGCCTGTGACCGAGACGCGCGAATACGACATCGTCTTGTACGGGGCAACCGGCTTCGTGGGCAAGCTCACCGCTGATTACCTGGCCCGGGCCGGCGGAAACGCACGGATCGCGCTGGCTGGGCGATCGACTGACCGCCTACTCGCGATCCGCGAAACACTGGGGGAATCGGCGCAGTCATGGCCGGTTCTGGTGGCGGACGCCTCGTCGCCGTCGACTCTGGATGCGATGGCCGCGCAGACCAGAGTGGTCGTCACGACTGTCGGGCCTTACAGCCGGTACGGTCTGCCGTTGGTCGCCGCGTGCGCGGCGGCGGGTACCGACTATGCCGACCTGACCGGCGAGCCGCCGTTCGTTCGCGACAGCATCGACTTGTACCACAAGCACGCGCTCGACACCGGCGCACGCATTGTGCACGCGTGCGGATTCGATTCGATCCCTTCGGATCTCACCGTGTACTCGCTTTACCGCCGGGCACGCGAAGACGGCGCCGGCGAGCTACTCGGCACCGACTTCGTGGTTCGCTCCTTCTCCGGCGGGCTGTCCGGCGGCACCTTGGCATCGATGGTGGAAGTGCTGGATTCGGTGTCCAGGGATGCCGACGTGCGCCGTCAATTCGCTGATCCCTACACGCTGAGCCCCGACCGCGGCGCAGAACCCGAACTGGGCGCCCAGCCCGACCTGCGATGGCGCCGTGGCCGCCAGATCGCGCCGGAGCTAACCGGATTGTGGACGGCTGGATTCATGATGGCGCCGACTAATACTCGAATCGTTCGACGCAGCAATGCATTACAGGACTGGGCGTACGGCAGGCAGTTCCGCTACAGCGAACACATGAGCGTGGGCTCATCGGCCGTGGCACCGGTGGTGTCCGGGGTTGTCAACGGGATCGGCAACGCGGTCTCGGGGTTGGGCAGCCGCTACTTCCGGCTGCTGCCGCGCAGACTCGTGGAGCGCGTGTTGCCCAAACCCGGCACCGGTCCCAGTGAAGCCGTTCGCGAGCGCGGCTTTTACAAAGCGGAGACGTACACCACGACGACCTCGGGCGCCCGCTATGTCGCCACCATCGCGCAACGCGGAGACCCCGGATACAAAGCCACCGCGGTGC
>NZ_JBATXN010000089.1:0-5406 GCF_049673265.1 Mycobacterium sp.
CATGCTCGATGTTCGGGTTCGGGTCGCCTTCCACGCGCAGCAAGCCGGTTTGGCGCAGTCCACGCTGCGGGTCACCGGTGACCGCGTGCTCCACCTTGACCACATCGGCACCCCACTCGGCGAGCACCGCACCGGCCGACGGGACGAACCCGTACATGGCGACTTCGAGGACCCGGATGCCCTGTAGCGGCTTCACCGGACCCCCTCGAGGACCGGCGCGGCGAACGTCTTTGGCTCGAGGAATTCCTCGAGTCCGGCCACTCCCATCTCGCGGCCCACGCCTGACTGTTTGAAGCCGCCAAAGGGCGTGTCGGCACCGAAGTAGTTGCCTCCGTTGATGGAGAAGGACCCAGTGCGGATCCGGCGCGCCACGGCCAGCGCACGGTTCTGATCGCCGCTGAACACCGCGCCGGCCAGGCCGTAGATCGAGTTGTTGGCGATGCGCACCGCGTCGTCGTCATCGTCGAAACTGATGACGACCAGCACTGGACCGAAGATCTCCTCCTGCGCGATTTCACTGTCGGGGTCGACGTTGGTCAGCAGCGTCGGTGCATAGAAGTAGCCCGGGCCGAGGCGCTTGCCGCCGGTGACCAGCGTGGCGCCGGCGTCAACGGCGCGACGCACCATGCCGTCGACTTTCTCGCACTGGCGCTCGTTGATCAGCGGGCCCATGTAAGTGTTCGGGTCAGCCGGGTCACCGTGGCGCACGTGAGCGAAGTTCTGAGCGATGAGCCCGACGATCTCGTCGTGGTGGCGTTTGGGCACCAGCAGCCGAGACGTCAACGCGCATCCCTGGCCGGCGTGGGTCACCATGCTGAAGGCGGCGAACATGCTGGCCATTGCGAAGTCCGCGTCGTCGAGCATGATGACCGCGGACTTGCCGCCCAATTCCAGGAAGACCCGCTTGACCGTCTGGCTGGCCGCAGCCATGATTTTGCGGCCGGTGGCGGTCGAACCGGTGAAGGTGATGACGTCGACGTCCGGGCTGGTGGTCAGCGCTGCGCCGACGGCGGGGTCCGAAGAGGTCACCACGTTGACCACACCGGCCGGGATATCGGTGTGATTGGCGATCAACTCGCCAAGCGCCAGCGTGATCAGCGGTGTGTCCGGGGCACCTTTGAGAATCACGGTGCAACCGGCGGCCAGCGCGGGGGACAGCTTGGCCAGCGCGAGCTGGTTCGGATAGTTGTAGGCGATGATGGCGCCGACCACCCCGGCGGCCTCTTTCTCCACCCAGCGGCGGTGTCGCATACCGCGCGACTCGATTTCGCCGAGTTCCTCAGTTATCGGGTAGTTGCGCAACAGGTCGGCGTAATAACGCACGATCTTGATCGGCTCGTCCAACTGAGCCCCGTGGGTCAGGGCGCGGGTGGCACCCACTTCGGCGATCGTGAGCTCGCGCAATTCGTCGGCGTGGTCCAGCAGCGCCTGATGCAGCTGGTCGAGGCAACGAACCCGCAGCGAGACATCGGTCGACCAAGTCGTGGTGTCGAACGCCAGCCGGGCGGCGGCGATGGCCGCCTCCGCCTCGTCGAGCCCGGCATCCGGAGCATGACCGATGACCTCACCGGTGGCAGGGTTGATCGACGCGAAGACGCCGTCGGTGCCGACCAGCCGGCCGTCGATCAGCAACCGCCGGTCGGCGTGCGGCTCGGAACCGCCGTCAGACCCGTGCCTCGGTGGGCTATCACCCACGGTGGTCGTCGCGCTGTCCTGCGATGGCATTCAGGCTCCTCAACACGTGGATAATTTCATTCTCATCCCGGGCGAATCTTACATTCCGGACACGAGAATTCAACCAATCCGGAGAAACGAGACTGCCATCCTCACAAGACGTTGGCGCGGCCCCGATCCGCAGTATTTTCGCAGGAAAAACGGGGTTTCTGACTCACCTTGCGAGCCGCTATCACGTGAGTGTAAGGTTCTCATAATCGGAAGGGAGATTCTTAGTGCTTGTGACGGTCTCCGACGGGCTGCCCACGTGACAGCGGCCGTGGTCACTGGGGGCGGCTCTGGAATCGGCCTGGCCATCGCCGAGCGGTTGCGCCGAGACGGCTATCAAGTCGCGACCGTCGACCTCAAGCCGTCCGAGACACCATTCGCGTTCACCGCGGATGTGACCGACCGATCGCAAATCGACGCCGCGCTCTCCGGCATCCGCGAGCAGCTGGGCCCGGTCACCGTATTGGTCAACGCCGCGGGCCTGGACGGGTTCAAACGCTTCAACCACATCGAGTTCGCGGATTGGCAACGGCTGATCGATGTCAACCTCAACGGGGTCTTCCACATGATCCAGGCGGTGCTGCCCGACATGCTCGAGGCCGGCTGGGGCCGCATCGTCAACATCTCCTCCTCGAGCACCCACTCCGGCGCTCCGTATATGTCCCATTACGTGGCGGCCAAATCCGCGGTCAACGGACTGACCAAGTCGCTGGCGCTGGAGTACGGACCGAGCGGCATCACGGTCAACGCGGTGCCACCGGGGTTCATCGACACCCCGATGCTGCGTGCCGCCGAGGAACGCGGCAATCTCGGCGACATCGAAAAGACCATCGCGGCAACGCCGGTACGCCGGATTGGCAAGCCCGAGGACATCGCCGCGGCCTGCGCCTTCCTGATCTCCGAGGAAGCCGGCTACATCACCGGTCAGATACTCGGCGTCAACGGCGGCCGAAACACCTGAAAGGACAATCCGTTGGGACAACGCGCCGAAGGCCGGGTCAAGGGAAAAGTCGCATTCGTCACGGGTGCGGCGCGCGGCCAGGGCCGCTCTCACGCGGTGCGGTTGGCCGAGGAAGGCGCCGACATCATCGCCGTCGACCTGTGTCGTGACATCGACACCATCGGATACCCAATGGCCACACCGGAAGACCTCGACGAGACAGCCCGCCTGATCGAGAAGACCAGCCAGAAAGTGGTGATCGCGCAGGCCGACGTTCGGGACGCCGCACAACTGCGCACCGCACTGGAAACCGGCCTGGCCGAGCTCGGCAAGCTTGACATCGTGGTGGCTCAGGCCGGCATCGCCGGGATGAAGGGCCAGCCGCCGTTGCAGGCCTGGTGCGACGTGATCAACACGAACCTGATCGGGACGATCAACGCGATTCAGGTTGCGCTGCCGCATCTTCGGGCGGGCGCGTCGATCATCGCCACCGGATCCACCGCCGCACTGATGGACACTGCGAAGAAGGACAACCCCGGCAACGACCCGGGCGGGATGGCCTACGTGCACTCCAAGCGTGCCCTGTCGAACTATGTGCACGATCTGGCCACCGAGCTTTCGGTTCTCGGGATTCGTGCAAACGTCGTACATCCGACAAACACCAATACCGACATGCTGCAAAGCGAGCCGATGTACCGTTCGTTCCGGCCCGATCTGGAGAACCCGACACGCACCGACGCCGAGCCGGTTTTCGGTGTGCAGCAGGCGATGAAGGTTCCTTACGTCGAACCAGAGGACATCAGCAACGCGGTGCTGTGGCTGGCCTCGGACGAGGCCAGATATGTGACGGGCATGCAGTTGCGCGTCGATGCCGGCGGATACCTCAAGTGGTACGACTACCGCACGTAGGGGAAAGTTATGAAAGTTCAGGTTGATTCAGATCGCTGCCAGGGCCACACACTGTGCTCGATGATCGCGCCGGATTCTTTTGTGCTCGACGACATCGAAGGTCATTCGTCGGCAGTCTCGGAAGACGTTCCGCCCGACCAGGAATCCGCCGTCCGGGAAGCCGCTCAGTCCTGTCCGGAACAAGCCATCCTCATTTATGACGATCGCCAGCGCGGCGCAGCCGGGCGCAGCGGGTCGTCATCAGACCACACAGCGGAGAGCGCACCTTGAGCCTCGACGACATCGTGAGCGACAGCGATCGCAAGAAGAACCGGTATCACTTCGACCGCCACACTCCCGAATACCGAACCCAATTCGAGGAGATCACCGAGGAGATCCACGCCAAGTGCCCGGTCGCCTGGACCGACACGTATGACGGGCACTGGGTCGCCGGCGGAAGCCAGGCGGTGTTCGAACTCGCGCGCTGCCCCGTGGTTTCAAATGATCACGACATCAACGGCGAACGCCGTGGCTACCAAGGCATCTCGATTCCGGTGGCCAAACGCGCCAGCGGCGTTCGGGGTGGAATCCTCGAAATGGACGAGCCGGAGCACCGCACCTATCGCAACGTGCTCAACCCCTACCTGTCGCCAGCGGCGGTCAAACGTTGGCAGCCATTCATCGACGACGTGACGCGAGCGTGCCTCGACGAAAAGATCGAGAAGGGCCGCATCGACTTCGTCGACGACCTCGCCAACGTCGTACCGGCAGTGCTCACTTTGGCCATCTTGGGTGTCCCGCTGAAGAAATGGTCGATGTACAGCGAGCCCACACATGCCGCGTTATACACGCCTGAGCACTCCCCGGATCTCGAGCGGGTCAACGCGATGCACCGGGAGATGGGGTTGGATCTGCTGAACAACATGATCGAGATCCGGGAGAACCCCCGGCCGGGCATCGTCAACGCTCTCATCCAGCTGCGGATCGACGGTGAACCCGCTCCCGATCTCGAGATCATGGGCAACCTCGGCCTGGTGATCGGCGGCGGCTTCGACACCACTACCGCTCTGACCGCCCATTCGCTGGAATGGCTTTCGCAGCATCCCGAGCAGCGCCAGCGGCTCAGCCGCGAGCGTGACACCCTGCTTGATCCCGCCACCGAGGAATTCCTGCGCTACTTCACCCCGGCACCGGGTGACGGGCGGACCTTCTCCGACGATGTCGAGATCGAAGGAACACAATTCAAGGAGGGCGAGCGGCTGTGGATCTCTTGGGCGATGGCCAACCGTGATCCGTCGGTGTTCGCCGAGCCCAACAAAATCGTCATGGACCGCAAAGGCAACCGTCACTTCAGCTTCGGCCTCGGTGTGCATCGCTGCATCGGCTCCAACGTGGCGCGCACGGTATTCAAATCCATGCTCACCGCGGTGCTCGACCGGTTGCCGGACTACCAGTGCGACCCGGAAGGCACCGTGCACTACGAAACGATCGGCGTCATCCAGGGCATGCGACACCTGCCGGCCACCTTCACCCCCGGCCTCCGACTTGGCGCGGGCCTCGATGAAACCCTCGAGAAGCTGCAACGGATTTGCGACGAGCAGGAGCTGGCCCGGCCGATCACCGAACGCAAAGAAGCCGCCATCATCTAGGCCGAGCAGACGCAAAAGTCCCCAAAACAACGGCGTTTTGGTGACTTTTGCGTCTGCTCGCGCTGTCCTTTTTAGCCGGTGGGCAATCCGAGCACTCGCTGCGCGATGATGTTGCGCTGGATCTCGGACGTGCCGCCGCCGATCGTCCCCCCGAAGCTGCGGGCGTACCGCTCGAACCAACTGGCAAAGTAGTGGTCGAGGTTCATC
>NZ_JBATXN010000090.1:0-5663 GCF_049673265.1 Mycobacterium sp.
TTTCAATTGGGCATCGACCGCATTGTCCTGGCGGCGATCTTGGCCGCGATCGCCGCTGGAATGGTGATCGCCCTGCAGTTCCTCGTCCCCCGCGACACTGGTGTTCAGCCGCAATGGTTTTTGTCGGCGGGCTTTGTCGTCACCACAATCTCGGCTTGCGTGATGGCGGTCGCGACGGTGTGGTACGCGCTACGCGAACTGCGCCGTGCCCAGGAAGCCGTGCAGATGGAATACGAACGGTCCGAGGCCTTGTTGGCCAACATGTTGCCGGCCAGCATCGCCGAGCGGCTAAAGGACCCGGCGCGCAACATCATTGCCGATAAGTACGACGACGCATCAGTTCTTTTCGCCGACATTGCCGGCTTCACTGAGCGGGCCAGTGACATCGCCCCGGACAAGCTGATCCGATTCCTGGATCGGCTTTACAGCGACTTCGACGCGCTGGTGGACAAATACGGACTGGAGAAAATCAAAGTCAGCGGCGATTCCTACATGGTGGTCAGTGGAGTGCCCGAGCGACGGCCCGATCACGTGGAGGCGCTGGCGGACCTTGCCCTCGACATGGCCCAGACCGCAAGCGGATTGAAGGATTCGCGCGGCGATGCGTTGCCCTTGCGAATTGGACTGGCCAAGGGCCCCGTCGTCGCCGGCGTGGTGGGCTCTCGGCGGTTCTTCTATGACGTGTGGGGCGATGCTGTCAATGTTGCATCGCGGATGGAATCCACCGATTCGGTAGGGCGGATCCAGGTGCCCGAGGATGTCTACCAGCGGCTCAAAAACGACTTCGTGCTACAGGAGCGCGGTGTCTTCGATGTCAAAGGAAAAGGCCTCATGCGCACCTGGTATCTCGTTGGCCGCAAACCCGACACCGGTTCGGGCGGCGTGCGCGCTGCGGCGCCGCAAACGGCCAGGGTCTGACTCGCAGCACAGTTCTTCCATCGCGATCATCATTTGTGCGAGACTTCGGACATGGAAACCACTTCTGTCCCAAGGTTGTTGCCGCATCTGTGGAAGTCGACACTCGTATCCGGACTTCTAGCGCTGGCGCTGGGCATCTTGACGTTGGCATGGCCCGGAGAAACCATTCTGATCGCGGCCATTCTTTTCGGCGTTTACCTGCTGGCCACCGGGATCGTGCAAGTCTTGTTCGCGTTCAGTCTGCATGTCTCTGCCGGCGGGCGAATCCTGTTGTTCATCAGCGGCGCCGCGTCGCTGATTCTGGCGCTCCTCGCCTTCAGACATTTCGGCAAGGATCCACTCACCGCGATCCTGTTCTTGGCAATCTGGATCGGCGTTGGCTTCATCTTCCGCGGCGTAGCGACCACGGTGTCGGCGATCAGTGATCCGGCATTACCGGGCCGCGGCTGGCAGATATTCGTTGGTCTGATCAGCCTTCTGGCGGGCATTGTCATGATCGGATCGCCCTTCGAATCGCTCGCGATCCTGACGCTCATCGTCGGCATCTGGCTCGTCGTCATCGGCGTGTTCGAAATCGTGTCGTCGTTCGGTATTCGCAGCGCGTCCAAGCGGGTAGACAACGCCCTGGCAGGTGGACCGCCGAGCGCGGCCTGACCGACCGACGTGATCGTGGCGACAACTTCGTGGTGCTGATCGCGGCCGTCTACTACACTTCGTAGTAACACTGGGCAATGTCGCCGGGAAGGTGGCAGATGGACGTCGTCGATGTTTCGCGGTGGCAGTTCGGTATCACCACCGTCTACCACTTCATCTTCGTGCCGCTCACCATCGGTTTGGCACCACTGATCGCCATCATGCAGACGGTGTGGGTCGTCACCGACAACGTCGCCTGGTATCGGCTCACCAAGTTCTTCGCCAAGCTGTTCCTGATCAACTTCGCGATCGGCGTGGCCACTGGGATCGTGCAGGAGTTCCAATTCGGGATGAATTGGAGCGAGTATTCCCGTTTCGTCGGTGACATCTTCGGCGCCCCGCTGGCGATGGAAGGCCTGTTCGCCTTCTTCTTTGAATCCACTTTCATCGGATTGTGGATCTTCGGTTGGAGCCGGCTGCCGCGGCTGATTCACCTGGCGTGCATCTGGATAGTGGCGATCGGCGTCAACGTGTCCGCATTTTTCATCATCGCGGCGAACTCGTTTATGCAACACCCGGTTGGTGCGCACTACAACCCCGTGACCCGCCGCGCCGAGTTGAACAGCATCACCGCGCTATTGACCAATAACACTGCGCTGGCAGCATTTTCGCACACGGTGCTCGGTGCCCTGCTGACCGCCGCAACATTCGTGGCCGCCATCGGCGCATGGTGGCTGGTACGTCCGGATTCGGACGTCCGCGCCATATTTCGCCCTGCGGTGATCCTGGGGTGCTGGGTGGTGCTGCTCGCCACCGTCGGCCTGTTGTTCACCGGTGACCGCCAGGGCAAGCTGATGTTCGTTCAGCAACCGATGAAAATGGCATCGGCGGAATCGTTGTGCAACACCGAAACTGATCCGGACTTTTCGATCTTGACGGTCGGCACGCATAACAACTGCGACAGCGTCACGCGTGTGATCGAGGTGCCCTACGTGCTGCCGTTCCTTGCCGACGGACGATTCGACGGCGTCACGTTGCAGGGTGTGCGCAACATGCAGCAGGACTACGAACATCGATTCGGCGGAGGCGACTACCGGCCCAACCTATTCGTCACCTATTGGTCGTTCCGCGCGATGATCGGGTTCCTGGCCATTCCGGTGTTGTTCGCGCTGGCGGCGTTGTGGTTCACCCGAGGCGGCCGCGCGCTCAACCAACGTTGGTTCTCCTGGCTGGCGCTGCTGGCCATCCCGACGCCCTTCTTGGCCAACATATCTGGGTGGGTGTTCACCGAGATGGGCCGCCAACCGTGGATCGTGGTGCCGAACCCGACCGGTGACCAGCAGATCCGCTTCACCGTTCACCAAGCCGTCTCCAACCACCCCCCCGGCATGGTTGTCACCTCGCTGGTGACCTTCACGCTCGTCTATGCGGTGCTCGCCGTCGTCTGGTTCTACCTACTCAAGCGCTACGTCGTCGAGGGGCCTCGAGAACACGATGCTGAACCGGCGCCGCCGCGGGCACCCAGCGACGACGATGTCGCGCCGCTGTCGTTTGCGTATTAGAGCCAACCGGGAAAGGAGCTGACCGATGGGACTGCAAGAGTTGTGGTTCGGCATCATCGGAATGCTGTTCCTCGCTTTCTTCATCCTGGAGGGCTTCGACTTCGGCGTCGGCATGTTGATGGAGTCGTTCGCCCGCATCGGCCCGGGCGAACCTGAATTGCAGCGCCGCACAGTGCTTAACACCATCGGGCCGGTGTGGGACGGCAACGAAGTCTGGTTGATCACCGGCGCCGCGGCGATGTTCGCGGCGTTTCCCGGCTGGTATGCCACCGTGTTCTCCACGCTGTATCTACCGCTGCTGGCGATCCTGTTCGGCATGATCCTGCGCGCCGTGGCGATCGAATGGCGCGGCAAGGTCGACGACACGAAATGGCGCGGCTGGGCCGATTTCGGGATCGCCGCCGGGTCGTGGTTGCCCGCGGTGTTGTGGGGCGTGGCCTTCGCCGTCCTGGTCCGCGGCCTGCCGGTGGACGCCGCAGGCCACATCCACTTGTCGATCACCGACGTGCTCAACGCCTACACCGTGCTGGGCGGCCTAGCTACCGGCGGGTTGTTCTTGCTGTACGGCGCGGTGTTCGTCACGTTGAAGACCTCGGGCACGATCCGCGATGACGCACACCGATTCGCGTTGTGGCTGTCGCTTCCGGTGACCGGACTGGTTGCAGTATTTGGGCTTTGGACGCAGCTGGCCCACGGAAAGGGCTGGACCTGGGTGATGCTCGGGGTGGCGGTGGTCGCGCAGCTTGCAGCGGTGCTGTTGGTGTGGCGGCGCGTGTCCGATGGGTGGGCTTTTGGCTGCATTGCGTTGGTAGTTGCGGCCGTCGTCGTGCTCCTGTTCGGCGCGTTGTATCCGAACCTGGTGCCCTCGACGCTGAACAGCCACTGGAGCGTGACCATCTACAACGCGTCGTCGACTCCGTACACCCTGAAGATCATGACCTGGGTGACGGCAATCATGGCCCCGTTGACGGTCGTATACCAAGGGTGGACGTATTGGGTTTTCCGGCAACGGATCTCGGCTGACCGGATACCGCCGTCAATCGGACTGGCGAGGCGGCCGTCCTGAGCGCGAGCAGCCGGGGGCCCTTAGACCCGCGACTATGGCGGGCATCAGCGGCGCTGCGCCATTTCCTGGTTGCGACCGTAGTCTGCGGTGTCGTGATCTCCGGTTGCGCCATCGGGTCAGCGATCCTGCTGGCGCACATCGCTTCTCAGGTCATCACTGATCCGGCGGCGCGTCATTTCAGCCAGTGGGCGCCGATGTTATCGATACTCCTGACGGTGTGGGTAGTACGCACGGTGGCCCACTGGCTGCAGGCCCGGCTGGGTCAACGCGGCGCCAGCGCAGTGATCGCCGATCTCGGCAGCCAGGTGCTCGCAGCCGTGACAGCCCGCCAACCCAGGCGACTGGCAGCTGAGCGCGACGCCGCCGCGGTGGTGGTGACCCGTGGGCTTGATGCGTTGCGACCCTATTTCACCGCATACCTGCCGACATTGCTGCTGGCAGCGATCCTGACCCCGATGAGCGCAGGCGTCCTGGGGCTCTACGACGTGAAATCGGCTGTGATCGTGCTGATCACGCTGCCGCTGATTCCGATTTTCATGGTGTTGATCGGTCTGGCGACAGCGGACCGATCCGCGGCAGCACTGGCCGCCATGGCCACCTTGCAGGCTCGGCTGTTGGACTTGATCGCCGGCCTCCCGACGTTGCGAGCTCTCGGTCGTGCCACTGGGCCAGAGCACCGCATCGCGGAGCTGGCAAACGCGCACCGGCGGTCAGCGATGGCCACACTACGAATCGCGTTCCTCTCCGCGCTGGTATTGGAACTGCTCGCGACCCTCGGCGTCGCGATGGTCGCCGTCAGCATTGGCCTGCGTCTGGTGTTCGGCGAGATCAGCCTGACCACCGGTCTGACCGTGCTGTTGCTCGCGCCCGACGTCTACTGGCCGCTGCGGCGCATTGGCGTGGAATTCCATGCCGCGCAGGATGGCCGGGCCGCGGCAGACAAGGCGTTCGCACTGATCGAGGACTCCCCCGCCGCCGCGCCGGGTACCCGGGCAGCCTCGGCGCGCCAAGCCGTGATCGTGCTCGACAACCTCAGTGTCGCGGGTCGCGACGGGATGCGCCCACACGATCTCAGCGCCGTGATCCAGCCCGGACAGGTGACGGTGTTCACCGGTGCGAACGGCGCCGGAAAAAGCACCACCCTTCAGGTGATCGCCGGAATCACCACGGGCAGCAGCGGCCGCGTCACCGTGGCCGGAATCGACATTGCCGATCTCGAGTTGAACGTGTGGTGGCAGCAGCTCTCCTGGTTGCCGCAGCGCCCGGTGCTGATTCCAGGAACGGTCGCCGACAACCTCGCGCTGTTCGGTACTCTCAGTGACCTTGAAAGCGCCTGTGCGGCAGCTGGGTTCGATCAAGTACTCGCCGAGCTGCCTGACCGGATGGGTACCGTGATCGGAAGCGGCGGAGTGGGGCTGTCGCTGGGTCAGCGGCAACGCCTCGGTTTGGCCCGCGCCCTCGGCTCACCCGCTCCGGTGCTGCTG
>NZ_JBATXN010000091.1:0-8871 GCF_049673265.1 Mycobacterium sp.
CGATCCGGCAGGTCGGCGCCCGCCCGGGCGACGGTCAGCGCCGCGGCGTTGCTGGCGGTCTCGAGTGCCGCTGTCAGCACACCGAGGTCGATTCCGGCGAGCTCGGCGCGTCGTTGCGCGCCTAACAAGCCCGATCCCCACAGCGCGTCGATCAGGCCGACCATGAACGCATCGCCGGCGCCGACGGTGTCGACCACCTGGATCGGTCGAGCCGCAACCCGCACTTCGCCGGCAGCGCAGACCGCCATCGCTCCCCGGTCAGCCATCGTCACCGCGACAACGGCGGGACCCAGCGCCAGCCAGGTTTGCGCGGTCCGCTCGGGCGAATGGTCGGGGTCGATCCAACCCAGGTCCTCCTCGCTGACTTTCACGATGTCGCTGCGTTCGACGAGGCGCTCGATGCGTTCGCAGGCCAGATCTCGGTCGACGATCAGCGACGGACGCACGTTGGGATCGAACGTGATCGTGGCCGAGATGCGGTAGGTGTCGACGAGCGCTGCGACCGCAAGGCAGCCCGGCTCCTGCACGGACGCAATCGATCCGGTATGCACGAACAGCGGCGGCGGCACCATCGGTGTACCGGAAAGCTCCCAGTCCAGATCGAAGACGTATGTAGCCGAGCCTTCTTCGCCGACGGTCAGTTGAGCCGTCGCGGTCCGGGCAGCAGTCTGGCTTCCCGAAACAAGTTGTGCTCCTGCATCATTGACGTACTGCGCGATGCGCCGTCCGTATGTGTCGTCGCCGATGTGGGTCAGGAAATCGACGTCGCGGCCCAGCCGGGCCAGCCCGACGGCGACGTTGAGCGGGCTCCCACCAACATGCGCGACGTGTTCTTCTGCTTCGACGATGTCGATCAGCGATTCGCCGATCACCAGCCCACAGGTCATCGGACTAACGCCTCTAAGGTCGCCCGAGCTCCCTTGTGATGCAACGAATCCAGCGCCCAGCGGTATGCCTGGACGAAGCGCGGCTGCTGGGCCAGATCCCCGAACATCGCGGTGATTTCGATGAACGCGGTGGGATTCTCGTGGTGCGACCGGGCGATCGGGACCAGCGAGTCCGCCAGCTGATCCACCACCTCGAACGGTTCACCCCATTCGCTGACACCCTCGGCGTAGCGAGCCCAGCTCGCCACCACCGCTGCCGCCAGCCGTATCGATCCATCGCTGGCCAGGTTGTCGCAGATCACCGGCAGCAGCCATTTCGGGATCCGGTCCGACGAATACGCGCACAGTCGCGCAACGGTGTCGCGCACACCCGGGTTGGCGAACCGCTGGATCAGCGTGCGGCTGTAGTCATGCAGGTCGATTCCGGGCACCGGTGGCAGCGTCGGAATGGCCTCGAAATCGAAATAGGCGAGCAGGAATTCGGCGAACAACGGATCACGCGCCGCGTCGTGGACATACTCGAAGCCGCACAGTTGGGCGAAATAGCACAGGCACTGATGCCCAGCGTTGAGCATCCGCAACTTCATCGACTCGTATGGGACGACATCGTCGACCAGCAGCACGCCCGCCTGCTCCAACGGCGGTCTGCCGTCGGCGAAGTCGTCTTCGAGGACCCAGGCGGTGAACGGCTCGGCCACTACCGGCCACCGGTCGGCCACTCCGAAATCGCGCCGCACCGCCGCGGCCATCTCCAGCGTCGTGGCCGGGGTGATCCGGTCCACCATCGAGCTCGGGAACCGGGCGTGTTCGGCCACCCACTCGGCGAGCCCGGGATCTTGTTGTCCGGCATTCGCGAGGATGGCGCCTCGCGCGATCGCACCGTTGCCTTCGATGTTGTCGCACGACACGATTGTCGGTGCAGCGATCCCGCGGTCGCGGCGTCTGGCCAGAGCCGCGGTGATCAACCCGAACGCGGGCCCACCCACGTCACGGTAACCACCTTCGGTGATGGTCAGCGAGATGATCCGGGTGGTTGGCGCGGCGAGCACCTCCAACGCCGGCTCCGGATCATCGGGGACGTAGCGATAGTCGATGATCGAGCCGATCACCTGTGCGTCGCGGCTGCCGTCCGGGTTTTCCAGAATCAGTGTGTAGAGCCCGTCCTGGTCGCGCAGGACGTCGCGCATGGTCCAGTCACCGGGCATCACCCCCAGCCCGCAAATGCCCCACTCGTGCGCCAAGCCCCGCTGTAATAACCGGTCGATGTACATGGCCTGATGCGCACGATGAAAGTGGCCGGCTCCGATATGCGCGATTCCGACGCCGACGCTGCCGCGGTCATAGCTCGGCGTGGCGATCGGCAGCCTTGTCAGCGTTGCGTTGTTCAGGTTCATCGTGCTAACCACGATTGTCCAACTCCTCCCCGGGCCACAGCTCGGGGGCTACAGCCCGGTTACGATGCCTACGTTAGCCGGGAACCTGCACCTGCCCGGTCGACAACATCAGGACATCAGCCAGAGCGTGCCACGAGTCGGTAATGGCGACTGCGCCGGCATCCATCAATTCCACACGGCGGCACGGGCGTTCGTCGTCGGACACAAACATCACGTTACCGACGGTGAGGTAGCCGGCCGCGACTGCAGAGGTAACGCCGGCCACCGAATCTTCAATAGCCAGACCTTGGTCGGCGCCGACGTCCAACACCCGGCCGCTGTGCAAATACACCGCGGGGTCGGGTTTGCTCGTCGGCACGGGAAGGGAATCTTCCTCGCTGAAACGCAGCGCCGCCGGGATGAGCGAATCAAGCCCGGTGGCGGCGAAACAGGAATCCAACCGCTTGGTGGCGCTGGAGCTGACCGCGGCTAACGCATAGCGCGACGCGAGCGCTTGCAGCGGTTCGAGCACCCGCCGATCTGGTTTCAGGGTGACGGCCAGATGCGCGGTGACCCGTTCGCGTTCTTCGCTCACCCACCGCTCGAGTTCGTCGGCGCACAACGCCCGACCGGCTGCGATGTCGCTGTCCGACGCGACAATCGCTGCGGGACGGCCATCTGCCAGCGTCCGCTCCATCGGCACGTCGCACAGCACAGCCAGGTCCATGGCGGTGTTGCGAAAGTTTTTCCCGACGGCCTGCTTGCGCAGTTCCTCGGCGGTCAGCGGAGCGGTCACGCCGAACCTGGCCAGTAACCGATTGGTTACCTCGACCGATGCGGCGAAAGCCGGTCTCTCCGAAGGGAAGAGGTTGTCGTCGGCGTCGCACAGCAAGGTGGTGATTGGTGCGGAGTCGAAGGGGCGCACGATGTCTAATCCCTGGTTCATCACGACACCAGCTCCTGCACATCGTCCCGCAACGCTCGACGCAGTGTGGGTATCACCCCGCGCTGATCGATGTCTGCAACCATGCCGCTGAGGCGCTCCGCAAAGGTGGGAACCAGCCGTAGTTCGGTGAAGATTTCATGCCGCAGCAACGGATCCGGGTTGTTGCCTGCCATGGTCACCAACTTAGTCAGCAGTGCTGCCTGCGGATCCTCGATGCGGAATTTGCGGCCGCTGAGGTCGTAGCCGCGCAGATAGCGGGCCCATCCGGCGATGGCCAACATCAGCAGCGTGTGTGGCCTATCCTGCGCGATCGCCTCCTGCAGGGACGGCAGCAGGAACGACGCAATCTTCGTCGACCCCCGCCGAGCCAGCCGCGGCAACTGGTCGCTCATCCGGGGATTGCTCAGCCGAGCGAGCAACGTGTGGCGATAACTTGGCGTGTTCATCCCGGGCACCGCCGGTAGCAGTGGCTGAATCTCGTCGCGCATGAGTTGATCGACGTAGTCGAAGATGACGCGGTCCCTCATCGCCTCGTCGGTGCGCTGGTAGCCGGCCAGCGTGGCCAAACAGGCGAGCGCGATGTGGGTTCCGTTGAGCAGACGGGTCTTGATCAGCTTGTGGTCGCTGACATCCGAGACGAACTGGGCACCGACCTCGTCGAGCGGCGGACGGCCGTTGCTAAAGGTGTCCTCGATGACCCATTGGCAAAACGGCTCGGTCACCACCGGCAACCGGTCGGTGATACCGAAGGTGTCCTCGACGAATTGACGCTCGGAGTGCGAGGTTTGCGGGGTGATGCGGTCGACCATTGTCGACGGGAATGCGACATGTCGGTCGATCCAGCGAGCCAGCCCGGGGTCTTTGAGTGCGGCGAACGACACCAGCGCGGTCCGCGCCGCTTGGGTGTTGTCGGCAACGTTGTCGCAGCAGAGCACGGTAAACGGCGCAATGCCGGCCCGGCGACGCCGGTCGAGCGCCTCGGCCAGGTAGGCCCACGCGGTGGCATAGCAATTCGACGCGGAAAGATCGGCACGCACGTCGGGGTTGGCGGCGTCGAACTCCCCGGTGACCGGATCCAGGAAGTACCCGTTGCCGGTGATAGTCAGGCTGACAACGCGGGTTTGTGGATCAGCCAGAGCCGCGCGGACCGCTGCACAATCGTGCGGCGCAAAGTGCACGGAGCCGATCGAGCCGACCACGCGGGCGGTCTGGCGGTCATGGCCGCGTTGCACAACGGTGTAAAGCCCGTCTTGCGCCGACAACAATTCTTTGACGTCGCGGGAGTGCAGGCTGACGCCGGTGACACCCCACTGGTTGGAAATGCCCAGGCAGGCAAGGTCATCGAAGTAGACGGCCTGATGTGCGCGGTGAAAATTGCCCGCCCCGATATGAACGACACCCCGCTGCAAGGCCGATCTGTCGTAGGTCGGTACGTCGATCCGTTGCGAATGTAATCGCAATGTGGCGTTACTCAGCGGAACGCCGGTCGTGCGGCCATGGGTAGCGACTATCGATAGGCAGTCGGTGCACATAGCTCGCCGAATCTACCCATGGTGAAGGTCGTTGGCTAAGTGAGTCGGGCACCGTTGCGTCCGGTATTGCTCTCGTACAGCCGTTTCACCGGCACCGTGAATTTCGCCACACCAAGGTGCGCACGCGTAGGTTTACACCATGGCACCGCTGGTGAAATTGACCAACGCCGACAAGGTGCTCTATCCGGCAACGGGAACGACCAAGGCCGACATCTTCGCCTACTACACCAGCATCGCCGAGGTGATGGTGCCGCACATCGCCGGCCGCGCGGCTACCCGCAAGCGCTGGCCCAACGGGGTGGACGAGCCCTCTTTCTTTGAAAAGCAGTTGGCCTCCTCGGCGCCCGACTGGCTGCCGCGTGCCAGCGTCACGCACCGGTCCGGGACGACCGCCTATCCGATCATCGACAGCGTCGACGGATTGGCATGGATCGCGCAGCAGGCCGCACTCGAGGTACATGTGCCGCAGTGGCGCTTCGAAGCCGAGTGGACGCGCAAAGGCGAACAACTCAAGCCCGGCCCGGCGACCCGTCTGGTGTTCGACCTCGACCCCGGCGAGGGTGTGACGATGGCCCAGCTCGCCGAAGTGGCCCGCGCTGTTCGGGACCTGATGACCGACATCGGGCTCACCACGTTTCCGCTTACCAGCGGCAGCAAGGGGCTGCACCTGTACAGCCCGCTGGACAAGCCGGTGAGCAGCCGGGGCGCAGTGGTGTTGGCCAAACGTGTTGCACAGCAACTGGAAAAGGCGATGCCCAAGCTGGTCACTTCGACGATGACGAAGAGTGTGCGAGCGGGCAAGGTGTTCCTGGATTGGAGTCAGAACAACGGCTCGAAGACCACCATTGCGCCGTATTCGCTTCGCGGACGCGAGCATCCGACCGTCGCCGCGCCGCGCAGCTGGGAAGAGCTCGACGACAAGAAGCTCCGCCATCTGCGCTATGACGAAGTGCTAAAAAGGGTCGAGCGCGACGGAGACTTGCTGGCAGCCCTGGACGCCGACGTGCGAACGCCGGATCGGCTGACCAAATACCGCAGCATGCGCGATGCGTCGAAGACGCCTGAGCCGGTGCCAAGTGCAAAACCGGCTGTTGGCCAAGGTAATACGTTTGTCATTCAGGAACACCACGCCCGCCGCCTGCATTACGACTTTCGCCTCGAACGCGAGGGTGTGCTGGTGTCCTGGGCGGTGCCGAAGAACCTGCCGGAAACCACCGCCGTCAACCACCTGGCGGTTCACACCGAGGATCATCCGTTGGAGTACGGCGGCTTCGAAGGCACCATCCCGAAGGGGGAGTATGGCGCCGGCAAGGTGATCATCTGGGATTCCGGCACGTACGAGGCGGAGAAGTTTCACGAGGAGGAAGTCATCGTGACGCTGCACGGTCAGCGGATCTCCGGGCGCTATGCGCTGATTCAAACCAATGGCGATCAGTGGCTGGCGCACCGGATGAAGGACCAGAAGGTTTTTCACTTCGACGAGCTGGCCCCGATGCTCGCCACCGAGGGTTCGGTGGCGAACCTGAAAGCATCGCAGTGGGCGTTCGAGGGCAAGTGGGACGGCTACCGGCTACTGGTCGATGCTGATCACGGCGAGGTGCGGCTGCGGTCGCGCAACGGGCGCGAAGTTACTAAAGAATACCCGCAATTACGCGCGCTGGCAGATGATCTCGGCGATCATCATGTCGTACTCGACGGTGAGGTCGTCGCCCTCGACAGCTCCGGTGTGCCGCGATTCACCAAAATGCAGAATCGAGCGCGCTCCACCCGCATCGAGTTCTGGGCGTTCGACCTGCTGTATTTGGATGGGCGGTCGTTGCTGCGGGCCCGTTACCGGGATCGGCGCCAGCTGCTGGAAACCCTCGCGGAGACAGGCGGTCTGATCGTGCCCGAGCTGCTACCCGGCGACGGCGCCGAGGCGCTGGACTACTCACGCAAGCACGAGTGGGAGGGCGTGATCGCCAAGAAGCGCGACTCCACCTACCAGCCGGGGCGCCGCTCGGCGTCCTGGCTCAAGGACAAGTATTGGAGCACCCAGGAAGTCGTCATCGGCGGCTGGCGTGCCGGCGAGGGCGGCCGCACCAGCGGCATCGGGTCGCTGCTGATGGGGATTCCGGTCGCCGATGGGCTGCATTTCGCCGGGCGGGTCGGCACCGGGTTCACCGAACGCGACCTGGCCAACCTGAAGAAGACGTTGGCCCCGTTGCACACCGACGAATCTCCTTTCAACACACGGCTTCCCACGAAAGATGCCAAGGGCGTGACGTTTGTGAAGCCGACGCTGGTCGGGGAAGTCCGGTATAGCGAATGGACATCTGACGGTCGGCTGCGCCAGCCCAGCTGGCGAGGGCTGCGGCCAGACAAAGATCCGAGTGAGGTGGCGCGCGAATGAAATGGGTGACTTTCCGAGACGGCGACGCGGAGCGCGTTGGTGTGTTGTCGGGCAATGCGATCCACCCGGTGGTGCCGGGAGTGAGCTTGCTCGAATTGATCGGGCGCGGTGCCGCCGGTCTCCAGGAGGCGGGGGAGGACACGCTGCGTTCGGCGTCTGCCGTGCCGCTCGACCAGGTGACCCTCACGGCGCCGATCCCACGGCCGCCATCGATCCGCGACAGCCTGTGTTTTCTGGACCACATGCGCAACTGTCAGGCGGCGATGGGCGGCGGCCGAGTGCTCAAGGACACCTGGTATCGGATACCCGCGTTCTACTTCGCCTGCCCGTCGACCGTTCTCGGCCCGTATGACGACGCTCCGATGGCGCCCGGAAGTGCGTGGCAGGACTTCGAATTAGAAATCGCCGCGGTCATCGGAACCGCGGGCAACGACTTGTCGGTGGCCGAGGCCGAACAGGCGATTGTCGGCTACATGATCTTCAACGACTGGTCGGCACGTGACTTGCAACAGCTGGAAGGTCAACTGGCGATCGGGCAGGCCAAAGGCAAGGACAGCGGCGTCACCCTGGGCCCCTACCTGGTCACGCCCGACGAACTCGAACCGTACCGCCGCGACGGCAGGCTGGCCCTGGAGGTGACCGCACTGGTCAACGACGCGGTGATCGGGTCCGGATCGACCGTGGCGATGGATTGGAGCTTCGCGGAGGTGATCTCCTACGCCTCACGCGGCGTGCTGCTGAGACCGGGCGACGTTTTCGGGTCCGGCACCGTGCCGACCTGCACACTGGTCGAGCACCTCGACCCGACCGCGCCGGAGTCCTTCCGCGGCTGGCTGCATGACGGCGACGTCGTCACGCTCAAAGTGCAAGGTCTGGGCGAAACCCGCCAAACCGTCCGCAAAACCCCTGCACCGCAACCACTACCGGCGCGGCCCAACCCCGATGCCGTCCCCGTCGCCCACCGGGTCAACCCGGCGCCGGCGAAAATCCCGTACACCCGCGGGTTACACGAGGTCGGCAACCGGGTGTGGGCGTGGATGCTGCCGGACGGCGGATACGGCTGGAGCAACGCCGGACTGGTCGCCGGCGACGGCGCGTCGTTACTGGTCGACACCTTGTTCGACCTGGCGTTGACCCGCGAAATGCTCACCGCGATGGCGCTGGTCACCGACCGCGCGCCGATCACCGACGCGCTGATCACCCACTCCAACGGTGACCACACCCACGGCAACCAACTGTTGGATTCCTCGGTGCGGGTGATCGCGGCCAAGGGCACCGCGGAAGAAATCGCGCACGGCATGGCGCCCGAGATGCTGGTGATGACCCAGACCGCCGACCTGGGTCCGGTTGCGACCCGATATCTACGAGACCGGTTCGGCCCCTTCAACTTCGGCGGTATCACCCTGCGTAATGCCGACCAAACCTTCGATGACCAGCTCAGCATCGAGGTTGGCGGCCGCGAGGTGCGTCTGCTGAACCTCGGCCCGGCGCATACCGCGGCGGACTCGGTTGTGCACGTGCCGGACGCCGGGGTGCTGTTCGCCGGGGATCTGCTGTTCATCGGCTGCACGCCGATCGTGTGGGCCGGTCCGATCGCCAACTGGGTCGCGGCCTGCGACGCGATGATCGCGTTGGACGCGGCGACGGTGGTGCCGGGCCACGGCCCGGTCACCGATGCGGACGGTATCCGCGCGGTGCGCGGCTATCTGCTCCACGTCGCGGAGCAAGCCGAAGCCGCCTA
>NZ_JBATXN010000092.1:0-2147 GCF_049673265.1 Mycobacterium sp.
GCCGACAACGCCGGCCACCACACCGTCACGTTCGTAGTAGGCGAGAAATCTGCGGCCGTCGTCCTCAACGACATGCACGATGTCGGTGGCGATTGGCTCGCCCAAACATTGGATCTTGACGTCGTACTGATCGCTCCAGAAATACGGAACAACTACGCCTGCCGGTGTGTCCTGCCCGAGTATCGCAGGCACCACGACCCTTGCCTGCTCGGCGACATTGCTCCAATGTTCCACCCGCACTTGATGTCCCGTCGGATCACGCCAGGACGCGACGTCCCCGAGCGCCCACACGTGCGGCGCGCTGGTTCGTCCGGCCGCATCACAGATCACGCCGTTGTCGACGTCGATGCCGCTGCCGTCGAGCCAGTCGGTCGCCGGCCGCGAGCCGATGCCAACCACCACCAAGTCGGCTGTCAGCTCAGCCCCGTCGGTCAGCACCACACTCTCGACATGCTGCTGTCCGCGGACCTCGGCCACCCCGACGTCGGTGCGCACATCGACACCTTCTGCGCGGTGCAACCGCGCCACCAGCTCGCCGATCTGCGCGCCAAGCACCGCAGCCAGCGGCGCGGGCTGCGGCTCCACCAGCACCACATCGACTCCCAAGCCGCGCAGGCTGGCCGCCACCTCACAGCCGATGAAGCCCGCGCCGACCACAACCGCGTGCTGTGCGGACGACGCGTGCTTGCGCAATGCCAGGCTTTCGTCGAACGAACGCAACACTCGGATGCCGTCCAGGTCGGGGAAAGCCGGAATGCGCCGCGGTACCAAGCCGGTCGCAATGACGAGTTCGTCGTAGCCGAGCGTCGTTCCGTCGTCGAGAGTCACCGTCTGTGCAGCGGTGTCCAAGCTGGTGACCGCCGATCCAAGCCGCAAGGTGATGTTGTGCTCGTCGTAGAACTCACGCGGTTTGAGCGTCACGTCGTCGATTTCGCTGCGCAGCACCTCCTTCGACAGCGGAGGGCGGTCGTAGGGCAAATGGGCCTCATCGCTGACGATGGCCAGCGCGCCGGTGTAATCCGACCGGCGCAGTTGCTCAGCGGTCCGGGTCGCGGCGAGCCCCCCGCCGACGATCAGTATTCCGTTGCCCGAGCTAGTGGTCATATTTGGAGTTCATACACGATTGCGACGACGGGCGGTTGCTCACCCCTCGGCCCGGGATCGGTCAATGAGGTTGGACAGCACGACGATGCTTTCGGTGCGCTCGATATCGGCGCTCGTGCGGATGCGCTCCAAAGCGTCTTCGAGGTGGCGCATGTCGCGCGCCAGCACACGCAGCATGGCGTCGGCGGTCCCGGTCGCCGTCGCGGCGCTGACGACCTCGGGAATGTCCATCCAAGCCCGGCGCAACTCGTCGGGCGAAATCCTGCCGTGACAGTAAACCTGAACGTACGCTTCGGTGTTCCAACCGACGGCGCTGCGATCGATGACCGTGGTGAAGCCCCGGATCACACCACTGTCAAGCATCCGGTCAACGCGACGTTTGACCGCCGAGGCCGACAGGCTCACCCGCTCGCCGATCTCGGCGAACGTTGCCCGGGCATTTTCGGCGAGCTCGGCGAGAATCTGCTCGTCGATACCGTCCATCCGCCCTCCTGCACAACAGACTGCCGCAATATAGTATTTTGCACAACAGAACATGCCTATATAAGCAGCAACCGGTGTTTGATTGCGCACCGCGCGTCCCATACCGTCGATTTATGACGATCTTCGCCGACGCTGCGGCGCCAGCCCCGGCGCATGTGACCGCCACTGAAATCGTCCGTCGGACCGAACGCAGGGCGCGCCTTCGGCAATACGTCATGACGCCTCCGCAGTTTTTCGCCGTCGACTATGCGATCAATCCGTGGATGGACATCAACACTCCTGTCGACGCCCACGTGGCGCTCGTGCAGTGGACGCATCTTCGCGACACGTACCTTCGGCTGGGACACAAAGTGGACCTCGTCGCACCCGTCACCGGGTTGCCTGACATGGTCTATGCCGCCAACGGCGGGCTGATACTGGGCGGCGCTGCGGTGATGGCCCGGTTCAAATACCCACAGCGCCAACAGGAATCCGCCGCATACGCGGACTGGATGCGGTCACAGGGGTACACGCCGGTGCAGACTCAGCACGTCAACGAAGGTCAGGGCGACTTGCTGCCG
>NZ_JBATXN010000093.1:0-7058 GCF_049673265.1 Mycobacterium sp.
GCTGTATTGCATGCCGCAGATCGAAGCCAAGATCGGCTGGAACGTCAAACGTTTGGTCCCGGCCACTTTCACCCGCGGAATGGGCCTGGTATCCCGGGTCGCCCCGTTCTGACAGCACCAAGCATGAGGAGGAGTGGCGCACATGACTATCGACATGGAAGCAATGCTGGCCAAGATCAAGGATCGCCAATGGGCGCTTGCCGACATCGACTGGGATGCGCCGGGCGCCGAAATGATCACCGACGAACAGCGGCCACAGCTCAAGGCGTTCATGGCCGACCTGTGTTGGATCGAGAATATCGGCGCCAGAGGCTTCGCGGCCCTGGCCAAGAAGGCGCCCACGCCGACCATCGCCGAGATCTACCGCTACTTCCACGCCGAGGAGCAGCGCCACGCCAACGCCGAATTGGCGCTGATGAAGCGCTGGGGCATGCTCGAGACCGGTGAAGTTCCCGAGCCGAACGTGAATATCCGGCTGGCCATCGACTGGCTGGACCGCTGGGCCGACGACATGCCGCTGTCATTGCTCGGCACTGTCATCCCGATGCTTGAAGTCGCGCTGGACGGCGCCCTGTTGAAGTTCCTCCTCGACGAGGTGCACGACCCGGTTTGTCACCAGGTGTTCGAAAAGATCAACAATGACGAATCACGCCATTTAGTCGTCGATTTCGAAGTTCTCGACATGATTGGGCACGCGAAGATCCGACGGTTGCTGATCGACTTCGTCGGTCACAATGCCACTCCGGGTCTCATCATCGGCGCGATCATGGGTGCGCCGTTGATCAACAGGATCCGCAACGAGATCACCGCCATGGGTATGGAACCCGAGCGGCTTTACAAGGCGGTGAAACGATTCAAAGAGCTCGGCGACCGCGGCGAACACACGAGGCGGGTACCGACTTATCGGTTCCTGAGGCGCTACGCCGGAGTAGTCACGAATCCGCGCCACCCGTACCACCTGCTGGCCAACTCGATGGTGTGGCTTTCCGACCGGTATCCGCGGCCCCTGCTGCCGTCGGTACCCACTTGGGTGAGAGAAGTCACCCACGAGCCGGTGGCGTGATCATGGTGAGAACTCGCACCTACGAGACGCTGATCGTCGGAGCCGGGTTCAGCGGGCTCGGCGCAGCGATCAAGCTGGCGCAAGCCAACATCCACGACGTCGTCATCCTGGAACGCAGCGACCAGGTAGGCGGGACCTGGCGCGACACCAGCTATCCCGGTGCCAGTTGTGACATCCCGTCGCTGCTGTATTCGTTCTCGTTCGTCAGGAACCCCACCTGGTCGCGAACCTACTCGCCGGCCGGCGAAATCCGAAGCCACCTCGAAGACATGGCCAGCCGGTTCGACATCCGCCGCCACATTCAGTTCGGTCAGGAGGTCACCGGGTTGTCGTTCGACGACGGCGCCGGCGTGTGGACCGCAACCACAGCAGCCGGCAAGCGTTTTCGGGCCCGCACCGTCGTGCTGGCGTCCGGGCCACTGCCCGACTCCAGCTTCCCCGACATCCGTGGTATCGATTCCTACCGTGGGCACAAAATCCACAGTGCCCGGTGGGACCACGACTATGATTTCGCCGGCAAGCGGGTCGCAGTCATCGGCACCGGCGCCAGCGCCATTCAGATCATCCCCGAACTGGTGAAGCAAGCCGAGTTCGTCAAGGTTTTCCAACGTACGCCAGGTTGGGTGCTGCCGCGCTGGGACATTGCCACTCCGCCCGCTGTGCAGACCGTGTTCACCAAAGCCCCTGCGGTTCAACAGCTTGCACGTCAAGCATTGTTCTGGGGGCACGAAGCCAGCGCCACCGCTCTGGTGTGGAATACCCCGTTGACGTCGTTGGTGGTTCGGCTGGGCCGCGCGCACCTGCGTCGCCAGGTCAAAGACCCGTGGCTACGCCGCCAGCTGACTCCCGACTTCACCCCCGGCTGCAAACGCATGCTGGTCTCCAGCGACTACTACCCCGCCCTGCAGCGCGACAACTGCAAGCTCATCGACTGGCCGATCGCGACATTGAGTCCGGTCGGTATTCGCACCAGCGATGGCATCGAACACCATCTGGACTGCATCGTATTCGCCACCGGCTACGACGTGCACCTGACCGGACCGCCGTTCCCCGTCACCGGACTCGGTGGACGCTCGCTGAGCGCCGAATGGGCCGGCGGTGCACAGGCTTACAAGAGCGCCAGCGCGCACGGGTATCCAAACCTGTTCTTCATGACCGGTCCCAACTCCGGGCCGGGGCATAATTCGCTACTGGTGTATATCGAGGGCCAGCTCGACTACGTCGTGCGCGGCGTCAGCACCATCCTGGACAACAACTTGCGTTATCTCGACGTTCGTGAAGAGGTTCAACGCCGCTACAACAACCGCATCCAACAGCGACTCACCAAGACGACATGGATGTCCGGTTGTAGCAGTTGGTATCTGACCAAGGATGGCTTCAACGCATCGATGTACCCCGGCTTCGCCACCCAGTACCTTCGACAGATGCGGAACTTCCGGTTCGCCGACTACGAAGCGGTCGCTCAAACCGCTGATATTCGCGTCAGCACCTCTGTCTAAGGACGCCTGAACGATGGCACCCGACCGAGCGTCACGAGCAGACACCGGCACCATCGCCGGCGTCCTCGCTAACCTGCGGCGCGCACCCAAACGTGTTCGGCGCCAATCGCGGGAGGTGATCGAAAGCGCCGTATCGCAACTTTTCGACGCGGCGGTCCGTCACCCCCACGGCGCGACCACGTCCGGGGAATACCGCATCGACGACCTGGCCCGGCTGGCCGGCACCACGACTCGCAACGTTCGCGTCTACCGCGACCGCGGGCTGCTACCGCCACCGTTGCGGGTCGGGCGCATTGCGCTGTTCAACGACACCCATCTGACCCGGCTGCGGCTGATCACTTCGATGCTCAACCGCGGATACAACATCGCCCACGTCCGGGAGATGCTCAGCGCCTGGGAAGAAGGCAAAAACCTCGGCGACGTGCTCGGCCTGGAATCCGCAATCGTAGGCACCTGGACTGCCGAGAAGTCGCAGACCATGCCGCTGCCCGATGCGCAGCGACTCGTCAACGACGCCAAGGCATTCGATCGACTGGTCGCGCTGCAGGTGATCCGCGTTGATGGCGCCCAGGCCACCATCACACGGCCCAAGCTGATCGATGCGTTCAACGAGATCCGCGGCTACGGCATCAGCATGGACAAACTCATCGACTTGCACGAGCACATTGTCCCGCTTGTCGACCAGATCAGCGAGATGCTGGTGCGGGCCGGCGCCGAACACGTTGCCGACAGGATCAAACCGGGGGAAGCCCTGCCCGCCGACACCGAAATCGCCGAGCTGATCACGATGCTGGTGCGGTTTCGGAGCCAGGCCGTCGCATCCGTCACCGCCACCCTGGCGTCGTCC
Organism: Mycobacterium sp.; assembly: GCF_049673265.1. GTDB lineage: Bacteria > Actinomycetota > Actinomycetes > Mycobacteriales > Mycobacteriaceae > Mycobacterium. The sequence goes on from NZ_JBATXN010000093.1 coordinate 3,410, forward strand.
ATCGAATCGACCATCGAATCAATGGTCAGCAGCATCCTTGCCGAATATTTGGAGCGCTCGCCCGACGCCGACGTCGGCTAGCGCTATTGCCCGCGAGCAACCAGATGAGGCGCCAGCGTGGCTAGCTTCTGGCAAGTCTCCTCGAATTCCCGGTCGGGATCCGAGGCGGCGATGATGCCTGCCCCGGCCCGCAGCCAGGTTCGCCCGTCACGTTCGTAGACGCTGCGCAGTGTTGGCGCTGCGTCAAGCCCGCCGTCGGCCGAAAACATCACGACCGCACCGGAATACAGTTCACGGGGGCTTTCATCCAGCCGCAGGATGGCGTCCACACTGGCCGCTTTGGGGATACCTGAGGCAGTGACCGCGGGAAACAGTGTCTCCAACGCGTCCACCCGGTCCTTGGACGGTTCCAGCCGGCCGGCCACTGTCGACCCGAGGTGCGGCACGCTGCCACGCTCACGCACCGTCATGAAATCGACGACGGCCGCGCTGCCGGGTTCGACAACCTCGGTGATTTCCAGCAGCGAACTGCGCACCGAGATGGCATGCTCGACAATCTCTTTGCTGTCCGATTCCAGATCGTCGCGGGCTTGCCGGTCGCGGACGGCGCCATGACCAAGCGCCCGGGTGCCGGCCAACGGTTCGGTGAGCACCACACCGTCATCCTGCACGGCTGCGACCACCTCGGGACTATAACCAAGAGCCCGAAAACCGCCGAGCTGCAAGAGAAACGAACGCGCCGGGGTGTTGTGTTGCCGTCCCAGCCGATAGGTGGACGGAAAGTCCAGCGGGAAGGGCACATTGACACACCGCGACAGGATCACCTTGTGATAGCGGCCGGCGGCGATCTCGCTGATCGCTGCGCCTACCCGCGCGCGGTAATCCGTGGTGTCGGCACCGACATCGATTGCGCGGGGCGACCGTGCGGCCGGTAGTCCGTCGCTGAGCAGACCGGCAACCGCGTCGCGGTGGCGTTCGTCGGCGTCGAACAAACGGACCGTTTCGTTGCTGACCACGATGCGGGTTCGCGGCCAGAACACCCGCGCCAAAGGAGTCTGCGGCGCCAAGCGATCTTGTAGCCCGAACCGATAGGCGCCGAACTCGAACGCGATCCAGCCGAAGGCCTGATCGGATTCCAAAAGCAGCCGGTCGACGGCCTCGCCGAGGACGGCCCCGGCCGCCCGGACCACGCCTGTCGCTGAGTGACGCCATCGCGGATGATCCGCAGCTCGTCCAACTCGACCATGGCCAGCACACCAAACGCCAGCACCCACTGACCGTCATGCTCATAGAGCAGGTATTCCTCGCCGTCGCGTTCGGGCAGCGTCGCGGCCAGCTCGGCCGCCAGGCCAGCTGGCGCGATCTGGGTCGGCAGTGGGAAGGACAGTGACGGGGTGGCGACAGGGCTTGTTTCGACACCGACTTCGGTCACGCTTAGTAAATGTAGCCTAACCTATGAAACGCCGGTGACTCTCCCTGAGCCAAACGACGTGCTGCGCGGTCCGCGTTCCTGGTCAGCAGCACTTTTGGTACCGCTGACTTTAACCGCGGGTCTCGCAACACATGCGGCCTGAGCACGGGCCGAGCGGTAAACGCGATCGTCGCTTGCGACCAGGCGTCGCGGTGCGCGGTCGCCGGCCGGGGCAGCCTGTGATTGGTTGTCATTGCACGTTTTCAAACCGTTCACGTCTCGGTCCCACTATGGATCTGGCTCGTGAGGGGATCGATCCTACGATCGGGCGAGCCGCACTCTAACGAGAGGACAGCATCGTGTTCATCATCCGACTGCTTGACGGAGAAGAGGTCCACGCGGCCGAGGGCGACACGCTCGCCATCAATCAAGAAACTGGTGTGCTCAGCGTTTCGCGGGTCGACGGGTTCGAGGAAGTAACGACGCACTATTCGCCGTCGGCGTGGGCATCGGTAACGCACCGCATCAAGGAGCCGGTGGTGCGGCCGCCGCTGGTCGGCGCGAAGAAGTAGCCCATCCTCTTCAGACTCAGCAGCCGGCGAATACGACCGGCAGCGCCGCCGGGGATCGAAACGCCATGCCGGTGACGTGCGGCGCCGGGGCGCTCGGATCCAACCGCAGATCAGGCAGCCGGTCCAGTAGCGCGCTGATCGCGACCGCCGCCTCCATCCGCGCGAGGTGCATGCCCAGGCAAAGGTGCGGCCCGCCGCCGAACGTCAAATGTGCGATGTTGCGGCGGGAAGGATCGAAGCGATCCGGATCTGGGTAACGGTTCGGATCCCGGTTGGCGGCAGCGACACTGACGCTGACATTTGTTCCGGCCGGAATAGCGACCCCGCCGAGATCGCAGTCGCGGGCCGCGATCCGCATCACCGTGGTGATCGGCGGCTCCCAGCGCAACGCCTCCTCGAAGGCGGCATGCAACTTGCGGCCGTCGCACCGCAACGCATCGAGGTGGTCCGGCTCGGTGAGTAGGGCGACCAGTAGGTTGCCCGAAGCGCGGTAGGTCGTTTCCACGCCGGCGGGCAAGATAAGCAGCAGGAACGCGAAGATCTCGTCGTCAGTCAGTTGCGTTCCGTCGATCTCGGACTGCGACAGCATGGTGATCAGGTCGTCCTGCGGATTGCTCCGACGCTCGGCCAGAATCTCGGTGAAGTACGCCTTCAACGCCGCAGATGCGGCGATTCCGCAATCCCAGTTGTAGACGACGTTGAGCAATTCGATCGAAAGCCGTTGGAACCGTGGGTAATCCTGCCGCGGTAGACCCATGATTCGGGCGATGACCTGTACCGGAAATGCGAAGGTGAAATCGCGGGCCAGCTCGGCCCGTCCGCGCGGCGCGATGATGTCGATGAGTTCGTGAACGACCACCTCTACCAGCTCAGCGCGCCAGCGGTCGAGCAACGCGGCGCGGAACGACGGTGACACCAGGGCCCGGCTGGCGCGGTGGGCGGCACCTTCGAGTTCGAGCAGGGTGCGACCCATCACCGGGCCCATGACTTGAGAATAGATCGACGACGAGAACGTGTCGGGGTGCGTGAGCACGGCCTGGCATTCGTCGTAGCCCAGCACCGTCACCCCGGCGGAACCCAATGTCTGGCTTGAGGTTTCGGCGAACGGGCTACCGACCATCACCCGGTTTTGCGACCGCGCCTCGCGCAGCCGCTCGTGCACGTTTTCCACCTGCATGAGCAGCCCGCCCTGCAATTCGGTCGGGTCGAATTCTTCGACTGCCGGGGTCACGAGACCGAGACCGTCTGGGTGTCGCGACCGGATCGCAGCACGGTGCCGGGCAGCGCCCCGGTGGCGACACCGTCGCGACATACCTCGACGCCGCCGACCAACACTGACGAGATGCCCCGGGCGTCGGCGACCAACCGCGGTGCGCCCGCAGGCAAGTCGTAGCGGGTGCGTTCCGGCCCGTGGTCGATGGTGGTCGGGTCGAACAACACCAAGTCGGCGTGCCAGCCCGGCGTGATCCGGCCCCGCTCGGCCAGCCCGTAAAGCCGGGCCGGCACATCGGTCAGCAGCCGGACCGCCTCCTCGAGCGTCACCACCTGGTGCTCGCGGACTCCATGGCCAAGCAGCGACGTGGTATAGATTGCGCCGCACATCATGTCGAGGTGCGCGCCGGCGTCCGAACCGCCGATGACGGCGTGCGGCGAGCGCCACACCTCG
>NZ_JBATXN010000094.1:0-2087 GCF_049673265.1 Mycobacterium sp.
CTGTACCGCCGTGCAGGTGCGCCTGCTGGGCCACCAATGCCAGACCGAGGCCGGAGCCCGAATGCGACGCGGTCGATCCGCGGGAGAACCGCTCGAACACGATCTGGCGCTCCTCCTCTGGGACCCCGCTGCCGTTGTCGTCGACGGCGATTTCCACGCCAGCGCGCGAGCTCACCGCGGACAGCTGGACTCGGGTGGCCCCACCGTGTTTGACGGCGTTGGCGATCGCATTGTCGACCGCGAGGCGAAGGCCCGCCGGTAGGCCGACGATGATGCAGGTCGGCGACGGCACCAGCGACACGTCGAGGTCCGGGTAGATCCGCATCGCGTCGTGCGCCGCACGGTCGAGCAGCTCGGTGATGTCGACCGGCACGTGATCCTCCGACGTCGACAGCTCACCTTGGGCCAGCCGCTCGAGCGCGGACAACGTGGCCTCAATGCGATATTGGGTCCGGATCACGTCATGGAGCACTTCTTTGCGTTGCTCGTCGGGAAGGTCCAGGGTGGCAAGCACTTCCAGGTTGGTGCGCATCGCGGTCAGCGGCGTGCGCAACTCATGCGAGGACACCGCCGCGAAGTCCCGGGCCGACTCCAGGGCCTCCTTGGTGCGGTTCTGCTCGTTCCAGATTCGCTGCAGCATGCCCCGCATGGCCTCGGCGATCTCGACGGCCTCGGTGGCGCCGCGCACTTGAACCTGCGGTCTCTCGTCGCCCGCGTCGATGGACCTGGTCTGTTGTGCCAACCGTTTGAACGGTCGCACCGCGAAAGTTGCCAGCAGCCAGGCGAACACGGCCGCCGCCACGATCGAGAATGCACAGATCAAGATCACCCGGCGGTGCAAGTTGTTGGTGTCGGCAATGGTGGCGTCATAGGTTGCGCCGACTTCCACCAACATCGGACGCGGCGCTGGAATATTTACCGTGCGCACCCGGTAGCGCACCCCATTGATGTAGGTATCGGCATAGCCGGCCGGTAGCTCCGGCAAGGTGACTTTCGAGTTCGAGGTCACCTCTTCACCACCGCGACGCACGGTGATGACCGCGTCCTGGTCGTTAGGGGATTTGGGGATTTCGCCAAGGCCACGGGGTAAAAAGGGGATCGCGAAACCAGCCGCCTCGTCCAGCCGGCGATCCAGCCGTTCCTTGCGGTCGTTGGTGATGCCGAACCAGACGACGACCCCGACGATGAGTACCGGAATGGCGGCGCCGATGACGGTCGCCACCACCACCCGGGCACGCAGCGACGGCGTACGGGTCAAGATTCGCGACAAGAAATTCATGCTCAATCCCGTCACTGCATGCGCAGTACGAATCCCACTCCGCGGACGGTGTGCAGCAGCCGTGGGCCACCGCCGGCTTCCAACTTGCGCCGCAGGTAGCCGATGAACACGTCGACGACGTTGGTGTCCGCGGCAAAATCGTAACCCCACACCAGTTCCAGCAACTGCGCGCGGGACAACACCGCGGTCTTGTGCTCGGCCAACACGGCCAGCAGGTCGAACTCACGCTTGGTCAGGTCGACGTCGACGCCGTGGACTCGGGCCCGCCGGCCGGGGATGTCCACCTCCAAGGGGCCAACCGTGATGGTTTCGGAGGACGAGGTCGCCGTAGAGCCGCGACGGCGCAGCAGCGCTCGTACCCGCGCCACCAGCTCGGCCAGCACGAATGGCTTGACCAGGTAGTCGTCGGCGCCGGCCTCCAGACCGGCCACCCGGTCGTCGACCGAACTGCGCGCGCTCAGCACACAGACCGGGACGTCGTTATCCATCGCCCGCAGCGCGGTGACCACGCTGACGCCGTCGAGCACTGGCATGTTGATGTCGAGCACGATCGCATCAGGCCTGGTCTCGGTCGCACTCCGGAGTGCCTCGGCCCCGTCGACGGCGGTCGACACTTCGAACCCGGACAACCGCAATCCGCGCTCCAGCGAGGCGAGCACGTCGGAATCGTCGTCGACAACCAACACCCTTGGAGAGGTATGTGAGGTCACACCAGTGTCCATGCCGCCCATGATGCCTGATAGTCGCCCGTAGCTGTGGGAACCCTCGCTCGACGCACCCTGCGCGGCGGCCCAGGCTCAGGTAGCAA
>NZ_JBATXN010000095.1:0-1949 GCF_049673265.1 Mycobacterium sp.
CGATACTGCCCATCGACCAGTAAACGACGGGGCCCGCCGCTCGGCGAACGCGGCGTACGCCTCTGGCGCATCAGCGGTGGCCAGATTGACCGCCTGCGCGCGGGCTTCGTTGGCCAGCGCATCACGCAGTGTCCCCTCCGCGCCCTCGTTCAGCAGCGCCTTGCTTTGCGCCAGCGCGATCGTCGGACCGGCCGCCAGCCGGTCGGCAACCTCGGTGACGAAGTCGTCGATCTCCGATGCGGACACCACCCAGGTCACCAGGTTCAGCGCCTGAGCTTCGGCGGCGTCGATGGTATCGGCTAGTAACACCAGCCGCTTGGCCTGTTGCAGGCCAACGATTTTCGACAGCAGCCAGGAGCCGCCGAGATCTACCGACAATCCTCGCTTGGCAAAAATCTGCGAAAACGTCGATTCCGGGGTGGCGACAACCAGGTCGCAGCCCAATGCCAGATTCCATCCGGCGCCGGCGGCCACTCCGTTCACTTTGGCGATGGTCGGTACCGGCAGCTCGTGCAGCGCCAGCGCCACGTCGGTCAGGCGTTGCAACTTGTGCATCGGGTGATTGTCGTCGGGCGCCGAGATGTCGGCACCCGAGCAGAAGGCGCCACCGGCGCCGGTAATCACCACCGCGCGTACCTCGCGGTCGTTGCCGGCCGCGGTCAGCGCGTCGGCCAACTCGATCCACAATTCACGGTTGATCGCGTTCTTGCGCTTCGGCCGATTCAGCGTCAGCGTCCGAACACCGTTGCGGTCACTGCACAGCAGCGCGGATACCTCCGTCATCAGCGGTAGACCGGCCCGATGGCGCCTTGCACACGTAGCGCATCGATTTCGGCCGGTGCGATGCTGAGCTCGGCGAGCACTGAGTCGGTGTGCTGCCCTAGCCCGGGGACGGCACCCATCGCGGGCTGGTAGCCGGAGATCACGGGCGGAGGCAGCAAGGCCTGAATTGGACCGACTGGGGTGTCGACCTGTCGCCACCGGTCGCGGGCCGTCAACTGCGGGTGCGCCAACACGTCGCTTGGCAAGTTGTAGCGCGCATTGCCGATCCCAGCGGCATCGGCCGTCTTCTGCGCATGCTCCAAGTCGTGCGCCGAACACCACGCACCGATAGCGTCGTCCAGGATGTCGCGGTGCGCGCAGCGACCGGCGTTGCTGGCGAATCTCGGGTCGTCGGCGAGGTCGTTACGCTCCAGGATTTGGCGCGAAAGCCGCTGCCATTCAGCGTCGTTCGTGGTGCCCAGCACGACGGTCTGATCGTCGGCGGTACGGTAGGCGCCGTACGGCGCCACCGCAGGCGAACTCAGCCCCAACGGCTGCTGATCGATACCGGAATGCTGGGTGAAAGTCAGCGGGTAACCCATCAGATCAGTCATGCTGTCGAACAAACTCACCGCGACCGCGTTGCCGCGCCGGCCAGGAGTCGACCCGGCGTCGCGGGAATACAGCAGCGCGAGAATTGAGAGCGCCGAATACAATCCGGTGCTGATGTCCGCCATCGGCGGCCCGGGCTTGGCCGGTGCGCCGGGATGGCCGGTCACCGCGCATGCGCCGGATTCCGCCTGAGCAAGCAGGTCGTAGGCCCGCTTGTGCGACAACGGTCCGCCCGGGCCGTACCCGTCGATTTCGACCGCGATCACGTCGGGGTGGCGTTCTGCCAGGTCTGCGGGTGCGATGCCCAGCCGGGCGGTGGACCCGGGGGCGAGGTTAGAAACCAGCACGTCGGCCCGGTCAAGGAGCTGGCGCAGAATATCAAGCCCGGCATCGGATTTCAGGTTGAGCGTCACCGACTCCTTGCCGCGGTTGGCCCAAACGAAATGCGCGGCAAGCCCGTTGACGACATCGTCGTAGTGCCGGGCGAAATCTCCCCCGTTGGGGTTCTCCACTTTGATGACGCGTGCGCCGAAGTCGGCCAGGACCCGTGTGCACATCGGCGCGGAGACCGCCTG
>NZ_JBATXN010000096.1:0-5296 GCF_049673265.1 Mycobacterium sp.
CGGTGGCGATCATGCCGGCTTCGGTGGCGTTGTAGTTGTTGTAGATGATGTCGCCGAATTCGTCCATGAACCGGGTGACGACGTCGGGGCGCATCCGCGATCCGGATGCGGTGGCGAACCGCAGCGACCGACCGTGAAAGCGACGGCGCACCTCGTCGGGCAGGTCCATGATCCTGTCGAACATCACCGGCACCACGCACAGGCCGGTGGCCTGGTAACGGTCGATGAGGTCGAGGGTGGCCTCTGGGTCGAACTTGCGCCGGGTGACCACCGTGCAGCCCATAGACGCGGCGAAAATCAGCTGCGAAAAGCCCCAGGCATGAAACATCGGTGCCACCACGACGATCGTCTCTTCGGTGTGCCACGGCACCCGGTCCAACATCGCCTTGAGTTCGGTTGCACCGCCGCCGGAGTGCTTGGCGCCCTTGGGGTTACCGGTAGTTCCCGACGTCAGCAGGATCAGTTTGCCGTGACGGCCCGTTTTAGCGGGGCGCTTACCGCTGTGGGCGGCGATCAGCTTTTCGACGGTCGTGTCGTGCGGCTGATCGGTCCACGCGACGACGCGGGTGGCGTCAGGTTTGTCGGCCAGCGCGCGGTCCACCGAGTCGGTGAATTCTTCGTCGTAGATCACGGCATCCGCGCCTTCGCGATTGACCACCTCAGCCAGGGCCGGCCCGGCGAAGGAGGTATTGAGCAGCAGCACGTCGGCGCCGATCCGGCTGGCCGCCATCAGCGCCTCGACGAAACCGCGGTGGTTGCGACACATGATGGCAACGACTTCCGGTGTGCCGCCGGGCAGAGCCTGCAACGCCGCTGCCAACGCGTTGCCGCGCGCGTCGAGCTCACGGAATGTCAGTGTCCCGTGTTCGTCGATCAGTGCGGGACGGTTGGGACAGCGTTGCGCTGACATCGCGAATCCGCTTGTGACGGAGAGGCCTTCGCGTCGTGCGACGGCGACGATCCGTACGTACTTATCCGGCCGCAGGGGAGCGATGATTCCCGCGCGGACCATGCTGGCCAGTAGGCCGAGCGGTGCCACTGTCGTTAGCCGATGACCGGGAGGCGACGCTCTTTGGCCAAACTATTGAGCGCCTGCTGCATGACGCGGCGCACGTGGGCGTCGACAGCGTCGACGTCGGGCTCGTCGCCGAATTCGGCTCTTACGTCGATCGGCTCGAGCACCTGCATCACGATCTTGGTCGGCAGCGGCAGGTTGGGCGGCACCACCGCGGACAGCCCGAACGGGAAGCCCACCGAGATCGGCAAGATCTTGACCCGCATCAGCTTGTCCAATCGCAGTGCCCGGGCCAATCCCATGCCGCGAGAGAGGTAGATCTGGTTTTCCTGACCGCCGACCGCGACCGCGGGCACGATCGGAACCCTCGCGTTCAGCGCCGCCCGCACGTATCCGGTGCGCCCGTCGAAATCAACGATGTTCTCTGCCAGCGTCGGTCGATAGACGTCGTAGTCGCCGCCCGGGAACACCACCACTACACCGCCGGAGCGCAGTGCCTCGTCGGCGTTTTCGTGGTTGGCGCGAATGAAGCCGGTGCGGACGAAGAACTCCGCGATCGGGCCGGTGAACAACACGTCGTGGCTCAGGGTGTAGACGGGCCGGTCGTATCCGAACATCTCGTAGAAACCGGTGGCGAACACCGGAACGTCCATCGGGAACAACCCGCCGGAGTGGTTGGACACCACGAGTGCGCCGCCCGGCGGGAAGGACTCCAGCCCGCGGACCTCCGCCCGGTGGTAGCCCTTGATCAGCGGACGGATCCACCCCATCACACGTTCGGTGAGTCCGGGATCCCACTTAGAGGTCTCAGTCGGTTCGATATCGGTTGCCGTCAACGCATTCCCCTGGGCTTTCAGCGTGGCTTTGGGTGTGATGTTAGCTTCTCCCCAACATCCGTCATGCAGAAGGAACGCGACAGCGCAATGAACACAGTGAGCACTGAAGAACCCGAAGTCGTCGTCGAACAGCGGGACCGGATCCTGATCATCACCATCAACAGGCCCAAGGCCAAGAACGCGGTCAACGCCGCGGTTGCCAGAGGGCTGGCCGACGCCGTGGACCGCCTCGACGAAGACCCAGGTCTTTCGGTGGGCGTCCTGACCGGCGCGGGCGGCTCGTTCTGCGCGGGCATGGATCTCAAGGCGTTTGCTCGCGGCGAGGTCCCGATTGTCGAGGGCCGCGGGATGGGCTTTACCGAGCGTCCGCCGACTAAGCCGCTGATCGCCGCGGTAGAAGGCTATGCGCTGGCCGGTGGCACCGAATTGGCGCTGGCCACCGACTTGATCGTGGCGTCGAAAGACGCTGCGTTCGGCATTCCCGAGGTCAAGCGTGGGCTGGTCGCCGGTGGTGGGGGATTGCTGCGGCTGCCTGCACGCATCCCGGCTGCGATCGCGATGGAGTTGGCGCTGACCGGGGAAAACTTCACCGCCGAGCGGGCGCACGCGCTGGGGATGGTCAATGTCCTGGCTGAGCCGGGCGGCGCGCTGGAGGCCGCGATCGCGTTGGCCGAGAAGATCACCGCCAACGGGCCGCTGGCGGTGGCAGCCACCAAGCGGATCATCGTGGAATCCCGCGGCTGGAGCCCGGAGACGATGTTCGCCGAACAGAACAAGATCCTCGCGCCGGTGTTCACCTCGAACGACGCCAAGGAAGGTGCGATCGCGTTCGCTGAGAAGCGTCCGGCCCGCTGGACCGGGACCTGACCGCGATCACGAGCACCTGGTTGCGTGATCTAAACTACGAACGGGCGTGACATTTCCGGCCGCTTTTGTAACGGGTGGACCACAGAGAGTTCGAGGATGAGCATTTCGTTACTTCTCGAGATGGCTTTGTCGAGCAATCCCGACCGAACGGCCGTCGTCTCGGGGGACACCCGGTTGACCACGCAGCAGCTCAGCGATCTCGCCGATGGCGGCGCGGGCGTCATCGCCGGATCGAACGCCGAGCATGTCGTGTACGTCGGGGCCGGCGGCGCGATGCTCCCGCTGCTGATCTTCGCCTCGGCGCGGGCCGGGTTGGCGTTCACGCCGATCAATTACCGGCTCTCCGCCGACGGTATCCGGGCGCTGATCCGGCGGCTGCCCGCGCCGCTGGTGATCGTCGACAACCGGTACCGCGACATGCTGGGAGACGCCGGTCAACAAGTCATCGACTCGCACGAGTTTTTGGCTGCGGCTCGCGACGCGGAGCCGGCAGCGGAGTTCGCCGACCCGGATGCGGTCGCGATCGTGCTGTTCACGTCGGGCACCACGTCACAGCCCAAGGCCGTCGAACTCACGCATAACAACCTGACCAGCTACATCACCGGGTAGGTGGAATTCGATTCCGCCGAGCCGGCCGACGCGGCGCTGATCTGCGTGCCGCCCTACCACATCGCCGGAGTCAGCGCGGCGCTGTCGAACCTGTATGCCGGACGCAAGATGGTCTACCTGCCCACCTTCGATCCGCAGGAATGGGTGCGGCTGATCAACGCCGAGCACGTCACCACCGCAACCGTGGTACCGACCATGCTCGATCGCATCGTGACCGAGTTGGAGGGCGGCGGTCATGAATTGCCGTCGCTGCGCAACCTGGCCTACGGCGGTTCGAAAGTCGGTTTGCCGCTGGTCCGCAAGGCCCTCGAGCTGTTACCCGGCGTGGGCTTTGTCAACGCGTACGGATTGACCGAGACGAGTTCGACGATTGCGGTGCTCACCCCGGAGGATCACCGCCAGGCGCAGGCCGCGTCGGATCCCGCAGTCGTCAAGCGGTTAGGTTCGGTCGGTCAACCGGTACCGGGCATCGAGGTTCAGGTCCGCGACGAGAACGGCACGGTGCTGGGCCCGGGGCAGTGCGGTGAGTTGTTCGTGCGCGGTGACCAGGTCTCGGGCCGTTATACCGGAATCGGCTCGGTGCTCGACGCCGACGGGTGGTTTCCGACCAGAGACATCGCCACCCTCGACGAGGATGGCTACCTGTTTATTGGCGGCCGCAGCGACGACACCATCATCCGGGGTGGCGAGAACATCGCGCCCGCCGAGCTGGAGGACGTGCTGATCGAACACGCCGCGGTGCGTGACGTCGCCGTGGTCGGCGTCGACGATCCGCAATGGGGTCAGGCGATCGTCGCGGTGGTGGTGCCGGCAGCCGGCACCGACCCGGATCCGGAGGAGCTGCGCGAGCACGTCCGCAAAAGTTTGCGGGGTTCGCGTACGCCCGACCGGGTAGTCTTTCGCGACGAGCTGCCCACCAACGCGACCGGCAAAGTGCTCCGCCGTGAAATTGTCGAAGAGCTTCGCGCCGCTCCGGCCGAGCAGTAAGGAACCGAAAAATCATGATTAAGAACGGAACTCGTCTGGCCAGCCAGGTGTGCGACACCCAGGTCATCGTCGTCCGGAGCGCGGACAGCCTTGATGATCTGCGCTGCGGCGGCGCACCGATGGTGGCCTTGGATGCCGAGCGGTCCGGCGAACTGGACCCCGCGTTCGCCGACGGCAACGTGATGGGCAAGCGCTACGTGGATGAGGCCGGCGCCGAGGTGTTGGTGACCAAGGCGGGTGCGGGAACGCTGGCTGTCGGCGAAACCGCGCTGAGCCTCAAGGAAGCCAAGCCGCTGCCTGCTAGCGACTAACCTCCCTAGCGCGAGCAGACGCAAAGGCTCCTGAAAACCCGGCGTGTCGGGGGCATTTATGTCTGCTCGCCAGCTACTGGCGCTCCGGGACTCCGTTGCGGCGGACGAATTCCCTTGCCTTGACCAGAAATTCGAGCTCTTCGTAAACCTTCCGCAGCGGCTCGCTGCTGCGTAGCGAGCGGCAAAGCACAACGGCGCCTTCCAGCGTGGCGATCGACATCACCGCCAGCGAGTCGGCATCAGACTCGAGAAAGCCATCGGCGACGAAAGCCCGAGTCAGCGCCGCGCGCCACTGCGCGAAAATCTGTCCGGCGTCGGCGGCCAACCGAACTTCGTCATCGGCCCCGCCGATTGCCGCCGCCACCACAGGGCAGCCAGCGTTGAAATCGCTTTCGGCCAGTACGCGTTCCCAGAACTCGACGAACTGCCGCAGCAGTACTTTTGCGCCTCGCCCGGCGGCGTCATCGATATCGGCGGTGATCGCATCCCCGGCATACCGAAGGGCCTCGGCGAGGATCTGATTGCGCCCGTCGGGAAAGTGGTGGTACACCGAGCCGCGCGGCGCACCGCTGCGGGTGAGCACCTCGTCGATGGTCACACCTGCCGCGCCGCGTTCACGCATTACCTCGGCGGCGCTGATCAGCATCTTGGTTCGGGTGTCACCGCGCTTA
>NZ_JBATXN010000097.1:0-6985 GCF_049673265.1 Mycobacterium sp.
GACGCGGCCAGCACCACTTCCAGGGCCAGCATCACCCGCGACAGCTCGCCGCCGGACGCGCTTTTCGACAGTGGCAGCACCGTGGTGTCGCGATGCGCAGTGAAGCCGAACTCGACCTGGTCGACACCGTCTCCGCCGGCATGGGCCCGCGCGCCTGAGGGCAGCGTTAGTCCGGCGGCATCGTCGAGAGCGGCCGGCTCCGAAATAAGATTGGTCGTCACGGTGATGGTGAATTCGGCATCGGACATCGCCAAGCCCGATAGCTCGCCGGTGACTTCCTTCGCCAGACGTTTGGCCGCTTGCCTTCGTGCCTTGCTGAGTTCGGTTGCAGCGGAGGCCAGTTCGGTTGCCAGATCGTCGACCCGACGTTGCAGGCCGGCCAGTGCCTCTTCGGAGACGTCCAAGTGGGCCAGCCGCTCTCGCGATTCGCCGGCCCATTGCAGCACGCCGTCGATGTCTGCGGCGTATTTGCGTGTGAGCGTGCGTAACTCGGCTTGCCGCGCCAGTTTGGTGTCCAAAGTGCTTGCATCAGAAGGTAATTCGTTAAGGTAATCGCCGAGTTCACGCGCGGCGTCGCCGACCACCGTCAGCGCCTCGCTGAGCTGGCCCGCCAATCCACGCAACGTAGCGTCGTCGGTCGACTCCAGTGCGTTCTTCGCCCTCGCCAGGCTGTCGGCCGCTGGCGTCGGCCCGCCGATCACGTCGGCAGCGGCGTCGTCGGCGGCGCCGGCCAGGGTGCCACGTGCACTGGCCGCGGCTTCGCGCAGCGCGTCAAGTTCCGAAAGCCGACGGATGTCGTCGATCAGCGCGTCATCCTCACCGGGTGCGGGGTCGACGGCGTCGATCTCCTGCAACGCGAACTTCAGCCGGTCGGCCTCCTGGGCCAATTCACGGGCGCGGTTGCTTCGGTCGACGAGGTCGCGCCGCGCCAACTGCCACGCGTCGCGCAGTTTGCGATAGCGCTCCAGCCGGGCGCCGACCGCCGCGAACCGGTCAAGCGCGCCGCGTTGCTCGTCGGGTCGCATCAGCCGCAGCTGGTCGTTTTGTCCGTGCAGGGTGAGCAGCTCGGTGGTGAAGCCGCTCAGCGATTTGGCGGGCACACTGCGCCCGCCCAGATATGCGCGCGAAGGACCCTCGCGGCTGACCGAGCGCGACGCGATGATGCTGCCGTCCTCGTCGCGCTCGGCTCCCGAGGCATCCAGCATCTCGTCGATCTGCGCGGCGGCTTTCGGGTCGAGATCGGCCGTGCTGAAACGACCTTCGACCACGGCCCGATCGGAGCCCGAGCGCACCCGGTTGGCGTCGGCACGGGCCCCGCCCAGCAGGTGCAGACCGGTGACCACCATCGTCTTGCCGGTGCCGGTCTCTCCGGTCAGAACCGTTAGCCCGCGATCGAACTCAGCCGTGGCGACGCTGATGGCGCCCAGCGCCTCGATGCGAATCTCACTGAGCACCAGGCAGCACCGTTACCGTCCGCGCCAGCCCGTGACCGGCAAGCGGAACTTACGGACCAGCCGGTCGGTGAACGGCGCACTGTCCAACCGCGCCCATTTCACCGATACCTCGCAGCGCCGCACCTCCAACCGTCCGCCGGCCGGAACCAGCATCTCGCGGCGACCGTCGCAAAACACCACGGCGTCGTGCTCCTCGGCCTCGATTTCGATGGCGATGCTGGCGTCCGGGCTGGTCACCATCGGTCGGGCGAACAGCGCGTGAGCGTTGTTGGGCACCACCAAAAGTGCCTCCAGATCGGGCCACAGCACCGGGCCGCCCGCGGAGAATGCGTAAGCCGTGGATCCGGTGGGTGTTGACACCAATACGCCGTCGCAGCCGAACGTCGACACCGGCCGGCCGTCGACTTCGAGGACCACCCCGAGAACGCCCAGCCGCGGTCCCTTTTCCAGGCTGGCGTCGTTCAGTGCCCATCCGCGACTGATGACCTCGCCCTTGACTCGCACCGCGATGTCGAGCGTCAACCGGTCTTCGATTCGGTAGCTGCGGGCCACCACGTGCTCGAGCACGGTGTCGATGGCGTCCGCCTCGGCCTCGGCCAAAAACCCGATTCGGCCCAGGTTGATGCCCAGCACCGGAATGTCGGCATTACGAGCGAGTTCTGCGGCCCGCAGCACGGTGCCGTCGCCGCCGAGTCCCAGCACCAGCTCGCATCCGTCCGCGGCATCCGGGTCGGCGTCGGTGACCTGGAGGTCGACACCCAACGCGCGCATGTCGTCGGGTGCCAAATGTAACGAACCGCGGTCGACGGCCTCGGCTGTCAACACTCGGAGGCCAATGTCGTTGTCGCCCAGCACTTTCTCGACTCGGCGCGCGGTCTCGGTGGCTTCTTCACGTCCGGTGTGAACCACGAGCAGGACGGTGCGGTCATGGGTCATTTCGGACCCGCTTCAACCGCCGCGTGGACCGCGCTTTCCAATTCATCAGCAGGCAAGCTCCGATCAGTCTCGGCGCGCAGCCACAGAAAGTATTCGACATTGCCCGACGGACCCGGTAGCGGGCTGGCGTTGACCCCGACGGTGTGCCAGCCGAGCTCTTCGGCGCGCCGCGCGACGGCAAGCACCGAGCCGGCCCGCAGCTCGGGATCGTGCACTACCCCGCCGGCGCCCACCTGACCCTTGCCCACCTCGAACTGCGGCTTCACCATGGGAACGATATCTGCGTTGAGCGACGCGCATCCAGTCAGCGCGGGCAACACCGTGGTCAGCGAGATGAACGACAGGTCAGCGACGACGGCGTCAACCGGGCCGCCGATCGTCGCCGGTGTGAGCTCCCGGACGTTGGTCCGCTCGATGACAACCACCCGGGGATCCGACCGCAACGACCAGGCCAGCTGGCCATAGCCCACATCGACGGCGACCACTTCGCGTGCGCCGCGATCCAACAGCACTTCGGTGAACCCTCCCGTCGACGCGCCGGCGTCCAGACAGCGCCTATCCGCGACGCTGATCCCGAACGTGTCGAGCGCACCGATGAGCTTGTGCGCGCCGCGCGAAACCCAGCCGCGCTCGGCGTCGTCGGCGACACGCAGCGCCGCAGTCGCCGCGATGGCGGTGCCCGGTTTGACCGCGGGCATGCCGTCAATGCTGACTTTTCCGGCGCCGATCAACTCCGCAGCCTGCTGGCGAGATCGAGCCAGCCCGCGCCGGACCAGCTCGACGTCAACACGGCTACGCCGCGGCACGGCACTCAGCCCTTCTCCGCCGACTCCAGCGCCTGCACCAGCATGTCGTGTGCTTCGGATAACCGGCGCGCCAATTCTTCGAGATCGGCTTCCGCGGGCACGTTCTCGCCATCGGCAAGGTTAGGTAGCTCGGCGAGCACAGCGTCGATCCGAGCGCGAATCTCATCAGGAGTCATGACGGTCTTTACGCTATCGGATTCACACCAGGGACCACCGCTGCAGGGCGTCGTGTGCCGTGTCGTCGCCGGCGTGGACGGTGACGGCTTCGGCATCGCAGTCGATCGCCCAGACGGCGTTCGCGACGGCGCGAACGACCGACAGATCATCGCTCGCGTCGTCGTCGCGTCCGGCGCTGACCGTCACCGACATGTCGCCGGTCTCGACGTGCCATCCGTGTTGCGGAGCAACCGCGAGCACATCCGCGTCCTGGTGCAACGAGCGCAGGTCGTAGCCGATGTAGGTGGCGCGTTGTTCACGTACAGCGTGTACGGCGTCCCGCGCGGAGTTGACGCCGGACAGAACCATCAAGCTGGGCAGCCCCGCGGCGTTGGCGCCGGCGATATCGGTGTTCAGCCGATCGCCGACTACCAGTGGTGTGCGAAAGTCGCCGCGCGCCAATGCATCTGTGATCAAGGTCGGCGACGGCTTGCCCGCGACCTGTGGCTCGGCATCGGTGGCTGCTTTCAGTGCGGCCACCATCGAGCCGTTGCCGGGCAGCAGACCGCGTTCGGTGGGCAGGGTGGCATCGACGTTGGCCGCCACCCACAGTGCTCCGTCGCGGATGGCTAAGGCCGCCTCGGCCAGGTTGATCCAGCCGGTTTCGGTCGAGTGACCCTGGACTACGGCGTGCGGTTTGTCTTCGAATAGGCGTACCGGCCGAAGTCCGACCGCTGCGATTTCGTCGGCCAGCGAATCGGTGCCGACCACCAGCACCCGCGACTCGGGATTCAGTTGAGCAGCGAGCACGTGGGCGGCGCTTTGGGCGCTGGTGACCACATCCTCGGCGGTCGCCTTCAGGCCGATGTCGCGCAGGTGGTCGGCGACCTCGTCGGCACTGCGCGAGGCGTTGTTGGTGACGAAGAGCTTGCGGCCGGGAGCTCCATCCAGCGAGTCCGCCGCTCCCTCGGTCAACTCATGGCCACGGAACACCGTCCCGTCCAGATCCAGAAGCAGGCAATCGTATTGCTGCGCAAGCGTTCCCACGTCAGCCGAGCTCGCTCACTCGATCTTCGGCATCGGTGACAGCTTCGACGTCGGCGGCCGCGGCGCGCAGAAACCACTCCAGCGCCTCGTCGCGCCGCTCCAGCGCTAGCAGCGTGTCCGCGTACGCATAGAACAGCCGGGCCGCAATCGTCCCTCTCCGCGCCGGGTCCAGCTGCGGTGTGGACAAGACGGTGAGGGCTTGGTCGAGCTGACCGAGGTCCGCGCGGGCGCCGGCGGCGACGATGCGCAACTCGTCGGCCTCGTCGCCGCTGAGCTGGGCCGCCTCGGGCCCGCGCGCCAGCTCAAGCGCCCGTTCCGGTCGGCCCAGGCCGCGTTCGCAGTCGATGATCAGCGGCAGCAACGGGGACTTGCTGCCCATCCTGCGTGCGGCGCGCAGCTCGGCCAGTGCCTGCGCCCAGTCGCCGCACTGGTAGGCAGCGATCCCGACGGCCTCCCGGACCGCGGCGATACGGCCAGAGCGGGCCCGTGCGGCCCGCGCGTGGCTCAGCGCGGCTTCGGGGTCGTCGTCGATCAGCTCGCCGGCGGCGACGAGATGGCGGGCCACTGCGTCGGCGGTGGCCCGATCCAAAGTGCTGAGCTCGCGACGGATCTCGGGTGCCAGCTGGTTTGGTTCGATATCAGACCGGATCGGCGGGGCCGCAGTGTCATCGTTGGCGGAGGGATGCTGATGCTGTCTGCGCGCGCGTCCCGGGCCAGAAGTCGGTCTTTGCGACCGCGGCGCTTGCCTCGGCCGCGGCTTACCAGATCCTCGCGTTTCCTCGACCACTAGTACCTTTCGTCCTGACCACTTTGGCCTCGTCATATCAAAGGTTAAAGGGCTTCCGCCGCGGCTCGTCCGGCGGCGCGTCGGTAACCTCGCGACCGTGCTCGACTGGGATCACAACACCTACTACCACCGTCTACTGCTCGGCCAACTGCCACAACGCTGCCATCGGGTGCTCGACGTTGGCTGCGGTGCCGGTGTGTTTGCGACCCGACTCGCCGGCCGAGTTGAACAAGTCGACGCCGTCGACCGTTCAGCGGCGATGATCGAAATGGCCAGGCAGCGCACCCCGGAAAACGTCAATTGCATCCTCGCCGACATCTTGACTGATCCGCTGCCCGCCGGCGGCTACGACGCGATCTTCTCGATCAGCGCACTGCATCACATGCCCCTCCAGGGCGCACTACGACGGTTTGCAGCGCTGCTCCGCCCTGGCGGTGTACTCGCCTCCGTCGCCTTGCCCCGAAAGGATCTACGCCGAGAGCTGCCCACGGAGATCGTTGCCGCGCTCGGACATCGCCTACTCGGTGCAGTTTTCGAGACGGCCAGGTCAGCGGGCAGCAAAGACTGGTTTGCCAAGGACTGGGCCCATGCCGTGATGCCAGTCGTCATGGATCCCCCGCTGACGACCCGGGAAGTCGCACGTCAGGCTAGCGCAGTGCTGCCGGGCGTGCAGGTGCGCCGACTCGTTTTCTGGCGTTACCTACTGCACTGGCGCAAGCCAACCGAAGCAGCTGACGGCGGTTAACCGTCACCGACCCAGCGGTGGTAGGCATCGATGTCGACGTTGCTTCCGCACACGATGGTGACGACGTGTCGGCCCGCGAAGCGGTCGCGGTCTTCGAGGACCGCCGCGATGCCGAGCGCGGCCGACGGTTCGACGACGAGGCCAGCGTGGTCGAGGAGCATTCGCATACCGGCGATGATCGACGCCTCCTGGACCAACACAGCGTCGTCGGCGACCAGCAGCAGGTCGTTCAGGACGGCCAAAATTGGATACCGGCCGGCGACACCGTCAGCGATGGTGTTGGTCGAGTCGGTGGTGACAACGCGCCGCTGGCGCCACGAATGCGTCATCGCCGGTGCGCCGGCCGGCTGAATGCAGATCACCTCGACGTCGGGCGCGAAGGCCTTCATCACATGCCCGACACCGGTAGCAAGCGCCCCGCCGCCGAGAGCGATCAGCACGGCGTCGAACGACGACACGGCCTCTACCAGTTCCAGGCCAATGGTCGCCGCGCCCTCACAGGTTTCGATGTCCAAGCTGTCGTCGAGCAGCCCTATGCCGTCATGCCGCGCGATGGCTGCCGCCCGGGCACGGGCCATCTCGTTATCGCCGTCCACTAACTCCAATCTCGCGCCCAGTGCACGGATGCGATCGAGCTTGGCCGCAGGTGCAAACCGGGATGCCACGACCGTGACCTCGAGACCCCTGGCGCGACCAGACCAAGCCAGGGCTTGGCCGAGATTGCCCGCGCTGCCACACACCACGGCGGGCGAGCCCTTGTCGGCGAGCAGGCTCGCGACTACCTCGGTGGCGCGTGCTTTGAAGCTGCGGACCGGGTTCGCCGTTTCGAGCTTGACGCTCACCGCGCACCCGAGGGCGGGTTCCAGCGCCTCGCAGCGGTACAGCGGAGTATCGAGAAAGACCGGGTCGATCACCCGGCGAGCCGCCCGGACCCGGGCAGTAACGAGGCGCGTCCCTTGCACGACACAGCAGCCTAGCGCCGTCAGCATCCTGTCCGGGTGAACGCCCGGCGACGGCTGCCCGCGCTGGGAGGTGAGCCAGCGCCAACAGAGGC
>NZ_JBATXN010000098.1:0-7131 GCF_049673265.1 Mycobacterium sp.
AGCGATCACCGGAGTCGGTGACTGACTGCAGGTGATACATGAAGGACGGCAGGTTTTCAAGGTTGCGCCAGAACCGATAGGCGTCTTCGGGCGATCGTCGCACCGTCACTGCGGCCCGCAGGCTGCGGTGCGGTGACCCGTTGGCGTGCCGACCGTCGTTGCGGGTGGTGCGCAACGCGGCGTACAGGTCGGCAGCGGCGATGCCGGCAAGCGCGACAGCCGAGGCCGTTCCGCGTCGGCGCCGTCGGCCGTGATTGCTCTTCGCAAGCGCCGCGCCCAGCAAGCTCACATCCAAGATGTCGCCGGCGACCCTGGTCCAAACTAACTTGCTCGACCCGAAGAGCAGGGCTGCGGCATGCGTACATTCCCGCAGCCCCAGCGCCCTGATCACTGTGCGGGACCGGTCAGTGTCGTCGAGGCCTGCTGCGTCGGCGACTTTGCTGGGCGCCAAGATTTCGCTTAGCCCCAGCCCAAGGCTGGCACCGCCCAGGCCCTTGACGAGGGTCGCTGTGGTGTCTGCGGATGAATCACCTATTGCCATTGCCGCCACTGGTCCCGTCGCTTGCCGCTGTCCGTAGTGCCCCCAGCAGCGGCTCGGCGGCTTCTTTGAAGAAGAGGTCTTGGCTGTCGCCACCGATTTGCAGCAGTGCGATGTCGGTGAAGCCGGCTTCCCAGAACGGGCGGACCGCGTCGACGATCGCATCGAGGTCCGGGCCACACGGAATGCTGTCTGCGACGTCCTCGGGACGGACGAACTGCGTCGCCCCGGCAAAACCTGCCGGCGTGGGCAGGTCGGCGTTCACATTCCAACCACCACCGAACCAACGGAATTGGTCGTGGGCACGCTCGATCGCCGCGTCGCGGTCAGGGTCCCAGCAGATTGGTATCTGGCCGACCACCCGGCCTCCACCGGCGATACCCGTGCCCTGGCGCACCGAGTGCCAGGTACGTACGAGGTCACCATTGGGTTCGACCGCGATCAGGTGGTCTGCCAGGGTGGCGAATTTGTCGATGGACTTCTGCCCGCTCATCGCGATGCCGATACCGACCGGAACATCCGGCACATCCCACAGCCGCGCGGAATCGACTTGGTAGTAGTTGCCGCGCCAGTCGACCAGGTCGCCGCTGAACAACGCACGGATGATCTCGATAGCCTCCCGCAGCATCTCTTGCCGTTGAACGATCGCGGGCCAGCCCTTACCGACGACGTGCTCGTTGAGGTTTTCGCCGCTGCCCAGGCCCAGCGTGAACCGGCCGTCGGCGAGGAGCTGCACGGTTGCCGCCTGTTGCGCGACGACGGCGGGGTGATAACGCATGGTCGGGCAGGTCACGTAGGTATACAGATCCACCCGCTCGGTGACTTGGGCTACCGCGCCCAGGACCGCCCAGGCGTTGGGCGCGTGCCCTTGCGATGCCAACCACGGCGAGAAGTGGTCGCTGCTTACCTCGAAGTCGAAACCTCGATGTTCAGCCGAAATCGCGTAGCGGACAAGGTCTTTGGGTCCGTTCTGCTCCGTCATCAAGGTGTAGCCAAACCGTGTCATACGCCATTGGATACCCCTACACGGCCGAGGCAAACGACCGTCGCTGCTAGAGCCTGTCCTTAACTGCCACAGACAGCCGCGACCCGTCGGCCTTGCCGGCCGCCAGCGCAGTCGCAGCTTTCATCACCAGCCCCATCTGTTTCATGCCTGGCCTTTCGCCCAATTGCTCGGCTACCTGCGCAATAGCCGTATCGACCACGTCGGCGACCTCGGCTTCCGTGAGCGGGGTCGGCAGATACTCGTCGATGACCCGGGCTTCGGCGTGCTCGTTGGCCGCCAGTTCGCCGCGTCCGTTTTGGGTGTAGATCTCCGCTGCTTCGCTGCGTTTCCTGGACTCCTTGGCCAGCACCTTGAGCACCTCGTCGTCGGAGAGCTCGCGCGCAGCCTTGCCCGAGACCTCCTCGGTCTGTATCGCGGCCAGCAGCATGCGCAGCGTCGCGGTACGCAACTTGTCCTGCGACTTCATCGCATCGGTCAGATCTGACCGCAGCCTGGATTTGAGTTCCGCCATTGCTGAGACGCTACGCGCCAGCTATCAACAGAGCGCGATACGCGCGCATAACACGACGTTGAGAAATGATCCGGTGCTCGACAGTATGGAGCCATGCCCGACCACGACGGCGGTTCCACCTGGTGAGCGCGCCGCCGCCCGATTACCCGGATTACCCGGACTACCCCCCATTCGGCTACGGTCCCCCGGCCTACCCGCCAGCGGGCTATCCGGGGTATCCGCCGCCTGGCTACGGCCCGCCCGCCTATTACCCACCGCCGTCTTCCCCCTCCTACCCGCCTTCGGCTTATCCGCCTGCACCTGGCTATGGTGTGCCGCCCGGCTATGGCCCCCCATCACCGAATCGCTTGGGAACGAATGCGCCCGGGATAATCCCGTTGCGGCCGTTGAGCATCAGTGACATTTTCAATGGCGCCGCCGCCTACATCCGGACCAACGCAAAGGCCACCTTAGGGCTGACTGCGATCGTGGTGGTGAGTACACAAATCATCACGTTGATCGCCACTGTCGGTCCCCTGGCCGCTGCCAGCCGATTGCGGACAGCACCGTCCGACGACCTGACCGGGGGTGATATCGCGGCCTGGACACTGTCATCTGCGCTAGCCGGCCTGATCGGCTGGCTGGCGGGTGTTCTGCTCAGCGGCATGCTCACGGTCGTCGTGGGCCGGGCGGTGTTCGGCTCAAGAATCGGCCCCGGCGAAACATGGGTCAAGATTCGCGGGCGGCTGCCTGCCTTGTTGGGCCTGGTGGCCTTGGAGTTGGTTGGGCTGATATTGCTGGCCGGCGTGGCGGCACTGATCATCGGGGCGGTCGCCGCCGCCGGCAACCCCGCGGCGGCCGTTGTGATCGGTTTGCCGCTAGGGCTGGCGGCGATAGCGACGGTGGTCTATTTCTACACCGTGCTGTCGTTCGCGCCGGTGCTGATAGTGCTGGAGCGGCTGCCGGTGATCGATGCGATCACCCGGTCATTTGCGTTGGTCCGCAACAGCTTTTGGCGCGTGCTCGGCATCCAGATGCTGACCGGCTTAGTGGTGGTTTTGGTCGGCAACGCGGTCGCTGCGCCGTTCAATTTCGTCGGTGCGTTGCTGATCGGATCCAGCGGCACGTCGCTGGTCGGTGCGACAGTGGGGGCCGTCGGTTCGGCGATCGGCCGAATCATCACTGCTCCATTCAGTGCGGGCGTCGTTGTCTTGCTCTACACCGACCGCCGGATCCGGGCCGAGGCATTCGATTTGGTCCTGCAGACCGGCGCCGCCGGCGGCCCCGCACACACGCGGCCGGCGGCTTCCACCGACTATCTCTGGCTGACCCGGCCGGCGTAGGGACGAGCCGAAGTTGCCCACCATCGACATCGACCGCGATCCCGCGCACCAGGCCGCCCAGCGCGAACTCGACAAACCGATCTATCCGAAGGGGTCGCTGAGCCAGCGGTTGGATGAATGGATTCACGAGCTGCTCTTCCGGCTTATCGAAAAGGGCTCTACCGTGCCGGGCGGATGGTTCACCGTCAGCGTGCTGATTACCCTGCTGATTGTCGCGATAGTGATCGCCATCCGCGTCGCGCGGCGCACCATGCGCACGCATGGGGATGACTATCAGCTGTTCGATACCGGCCAGCTCAGCGCTGACCAGCATCGTGCGGCCGCGGAACGCTTTGCTGCCGAAGGCAATTGGCCGGCAGCGATTCGGCATCGGCTTCGGGCGGTAGCCCGTGGTCTCGAGGAGAGCGGGATACTCGAACCGGCGCCTGGCCGTACCGCCAACGAGCTGGCCCGTGACGCCGGCGCTCGCGTGCCGCATCTTGCGTCCGAATTGTCGCAAGCGGCAACGGCATTCAACGACGTCACCTATGGTCAAATACCAGGGACACAAGATGCCTACCAGCTGATTGTCGACCTTGATGACCACCTGCGATTCCGGTCTCAGGCAGGCCGGCCCCCGTTCGGTGAGCCGGCCCCAATCGATGCATGGGCGCCGGTTCGATGACGGTCGCAGGGACGACAATCCCAGCGCGCCAACGGCGGTCATGGCGGTGGGTGTTGCTCGTGCTGACGGCCGTCTGCGCGGTCGCAGCGATCGGCACCTACGTGACCGCCCCACGTCCCGGCGGAGCGATGGACCCGGCCTCGACCGCACGCGACGGCGCGCACGCGTTGGTCACGCTGCTGCGGGACCGCGGCGTGACCGTCGTGGTCGCCTCCAGCATCGCCGAGGCCGAAAACGCGGCACAGCCCGGAACGTTGCTACTGTTCGCCCAGACCCAGCGCGTCACCAGCGACGCACTGCTACATCGGCTGGCCACCGCGCCAGGCGATCTGCTGCTGGTCGAGCCGACCTCCCGTGCCCGCGGCGCTCTTGCCCCCGGTATCCGCAGCAGCGGCGCCAGTGTGCAGGACACCCAGCCGAATTGCGCACTACGCGAAGCCAACCGGGCAGGCTCGGTGGATTTCGGGCCGTCCAACACCTTCCATGCTGCCGGTTACCGTGCGGTTACCAGCTGCTATGGCGGCGCCCTGGTCCGCTACCGTGACGACGATCGCACGGTGACCGTGGTCGGCAGTACCGACTTTATGACCAACGCAGGCCTGCTGAAGGCCGGCAATGCGGCGCTGGCAATGAATCTCGCCGGCCAGCGTCCGCGCGTAGTGTGGTATGCCCCGCAGCGGGTCGAAGGCGAAACTTCGGGTTCGACAACGATCTTCGGCCTGATTCCAGATAACGTCATCTGGATGGTTCTGCAACTCTGGCTGGCAGTGCTGCTGATCGCGTTGTGGAAGGGTCGTCGAATCGGTCCACTGGTCGCAGAGGAGCTACCCGTGGTGGTGCGCGCGTCGGAGACGGTCGAGGGCCGCGGTCGGCTATACCGGTCGCGCCGAGCGCGCGACCGCGCGGCGCAAGCATTGCGGGCGGCCACTCTGCAGCGACTGCAACCCAGACTCGGCTTGAGCACCGACATGTCAGCGCCTGCCGTGGCAACCGCCGTTGCGCAACGCAGCGGATTTCACGCGGAGTCCGTGCGGCACATTCTGTTTGGCCCATCGCCAGTTGCCGATGCTGACTTGGTACAGCTTGCCCGTGCACTTGACGACATCGAAAGGCAGGTCGCACAACGATGACCCAATCGCGCCCCACCTCCGCCCAACCGCCGGTGGCGGAATCGGCGCGCCAAGCCTTGCTGGCGTTGCGCGGCGAGATCGGCAAAGCCGTCGTCGGGCAGGACGCCGTGATCACCGGTTTGGTGATCGCGCTGCTATGCCGCGGCCACGTACTGCTCGAAGGTGTGCCAGGTGTGGCGAAGACGCTACTGGTGCGTTCCTTGGCCGCGGCACTTCAACTGGAATTCAAGCGTATCCAGTTCACGCCGGACTTGATGCCCGGCGATGTCACCGGATCGCTGGTCTACGACACTCGCACCGCCGCATTCGTGTTCCGAAGCGGCCCGGTTTTCACCAATCTCATGCTGGCCGACGAAATTAACCGCACGCCGCCGAAGACGCAGGCGGCCTTGCTGGAGGCGATGGAGGAGCGTCAGGTCAGCGTGGACGGCGAGCCGAGGGCGCTGCCCGACCCGTTTATCGTTGCCGCGACGCAAAACCCGATCGAATACGAAGGCACCTACCAGTTGCCGGAGGCGCAGCTCGACCGGTTCCTGCTCAAACTGACCGTGCCACTGCCACCGCGCGGTGCCGAGATCGCCATTCTCGGCCGCCACGCGCACGGCTTTGATCCGCGTGACTTGTCGGCGATCCGTCCGGTGGCCGGGCAGACCGAGCTGGAAGCGGGCCGCGAGGCGGTGAGTCAGGTGCTTGTCGCCGAGGAGGTGCTGGGCTACATCGTCGACATCGTCGGCGCCACCCGGCACTCGCCGGCGCTGCAGCTGGGTGTCTCACCGCGCGGGGCAACCGCATTGCTGGCCACCGCGCGGTCGTGGGCGTGGCTCTCCGGGCGCAACTACGTCACCCCCGACGACGTGAAGTCCATGGCCCGGCCGACGCTGCGGCACCGGGTGATGCTTCGGCCGGAGGCGGAACTGGAGGGCGCCACCCCCGACGGCGTACTCGATGGGATTTTGGCCTCGGTGCCGGTGCCACGCTAGTGATCCTGACCGGGCGCACCGGGCTGATCGCACTGATCTGCGGTCTGCCCATTGTGCTATCACCCTGGCCGGCAACATCTTTTGTGATAATGCTGGCGGCGTTGGCCGTCGCGGTGATCGCTGACATCGGTATGGCGGCAAGCCCATCGAAGTTGCAGTACACCCGCATTGCGAACGGCTCGGTGCGGCTGGGCGAAGCGGTGAATGCCGGTGTGCTCATTCACAATGCCGGACGACAGCGGTTTCGCGGGCAGCTTCGGGATGCCTGGCCTCCCAGCGCGCGGGCTGACCCAGCCGTTCACGCCGTCGACATCGCCGCGGGCCGGGTGCAGCGGGTGGACACCTGTTTGCGGCCGGTGCGCCGCGGTGATCAGCGGTCGGCGGTGATCACCGCGCGGTCTGTCGGCCCGCTGGGCATCGCGGGCCGGCAACGTTCACATCCGGTGGCGGGCCAGGTCCGGGTGCTGCCGATGTTCTTGTCGCGCAAGCATCTACCCGCTCGGCTGGCCAAACTTCGGGAGATCGACGGCCTGCTGCCAACCCTGACGCGAGGGCAGGGCACCGAATTCGACTCGCTGCGAGAATATGTCGTCGGTGACGACGTCCGCTCAATCGACTGGCGCGCCACTGCTCGTCGAGCCGACGTCGTGGTGCGGACCTGGCGACCCGAGCGCGACCGGCGGGTCGTCATCGTGCTCGACACCGGGCGTACCGCTGCCGGCCGGGTCGGTGTCGACCCGACCTCGATCGATCCCAGCGGGTGGCCCCGGCTGGATTGGTCGATGGATGCCGCTCTGCTGCTGGCGGCTCTGGCCTCCAGAGCGGGCGATCACGTCGACTTCCTGGCCCACGACCGGGTAACCCGGGCCGGCGTATTCGGCGCGTCGCGAACCGAACTGCTGGCCCGGTTGGTCGAGGCGATGGCTCCGCTTCAGCCGACGCTAATTGAATCAGACGCCACCGCAATGGTTTCCACGATC